>DAOLWT010000227.1:0-3707 GCA_035421345.1 Bacteroidales bacterium | reverse complement strand
ATAACAAAATACAATGTATTTTTGCATCTTAATTTATACAAAATTCATGTTTGGATTAGATACCGGTTTAACAATACTTCTTATTATTTGTCTTATTTCCGTTTGTGCTTTCGAGTTTATAAATGGTTTTCACGACACCGCTAATGCAGTGGCTACTGTTATTTATACACATTCGCTAAAACCTCGTATTGCCGTTATATGGTCGGGTTTTTGGAATTTTTTAGGGGTATATACCGGGGGTATTGCGGTGGCAATGGGTATTGTAAACCTTTTGCCGACAGAAGCCTTAATTGATCAAAATATTTATCATGGTATTGCCATGATTATGGCTTTGCTATTAACAGCCGTTATATGGAATTTAGGAACCTGGTATTTTGGGATTCCATGCTCCAGCTCCCATACCTTAATAGGTTCTATTTTTGGAGTTGGTATTGCTTATATGCTTATTCCCGGTTCTAGTAATGTAGCATTAAACTGGGGAAAGGTAGGAGATGTAGGACTATCTTTATTAATATCGCCACTTTTTGGTTTTGGAGTAGCTATTTTATTAATGCTTTTACTTAAAGTATTTTTTAAGAACAATCGTATTTTCAGAGAACCTTCTACTACCAAAGCACCTCCATTATGGATTCGTTCAATTCTTATATTAACGTGTACCAGTGTTAGCTTTTCTCATGGCTCTAACGACGGACAAAAGGGAGTTGGACTAGTAATGATTATATTAATAGGTATTTTGCCGACATATTTTGCATTAGATCATGCTAAAAACCCGTCGGAACTTTATTTTAAAGCAGCCGCCATAGAGACTTCTATTCATAAAATAGATACTACCAGGTTAACAGATAAAGATTTATCGTATTATCATGTAATAATGGCGAAAGCAGATACAATAATAAAATACACCAAAAATACGACTAACTACGAATCAATTCCTTCCGAAAAACGTTTCGAATTACGTAAAGATATTATCTTAATAGGCAAATCGACCGACAAATTATTAGCATCAGCACAAATAGGTTCTTTCTTAAAACAAGATGAAATAGCAAAGCTGAAAGCATTGGTAAAAGAAAGTAAATCATATACCGAATATGCCCCTTGGTGGGTTATCTTAATGATTTCGCTCTCTCTTGGTTTAGGCACCATGATTGGCTGGAAACGCATTGTAATTACTATTGGAGAGAAAATCGGGAAAACACATTTAAATTATGCACAGGGTGCCACTGCCGAAATAATTGCAGCCAGTACCATTGCGGTATCTACTTCTTTAGGCTTGCCTGTAAGTACAACCCATGTTCTTTCTTCGGGTATTGCTGGAACCATGGTAGCCGAAAACGGATTTAAAAACTTACAAGGTAAAACTGTTCGCAATATAGGTATTGCCTGGTTAATAACACTACCGGTAACGGTACTCATGTCTGGTCTGTTATTTTTACTCCTCCGTTGGATAATGGGGTAAGTAATGTAGGCTAGGGAAGGAAGTCTGAATACAAAATTGGCACTACGAATAAAAATAAATCTCAAATTTAAATTAATAGTAATGGTGTCAGACAGAGCAGCCTTGCTTTGGCTTGGTATTTATTTAAACCACGTTATGCAAGGCGTGTCGAAGTCTGACCAGATTTAGAGGGGAGTTGAAAAATAAGTGTGAGAGTCAGAGTGAGAGTTGAGAAATTAAAGAAGTGCCAGGCAGAGTAGCAACGCTATCGTTACGCTATTTTCCAAAAATCAATTAATGCGTTGTGTGTTGAAGCCTGACCGAATGTAAATATAACGAAATAGTTATAAAATTACGAGAGATTATAAATAATTATCCTACGAGTGGCGGTTTCGAGAGACTCAACCACCTGAATATAAGTGTGAGAGTCAGTATGAGAAAATAATGTCACCTCTTCGGGGTTTATGAGGTCTTTAGCTCGATACTTTATAGTAATTTCAGCCATTCGGGCTTTCTTTGGCTATATATTCTGACCATAAATGTATATTATCCCCTCGGGTTTTTCTTGATAGTAAGGTTATAACGTGATATTGTTATTTGATTTGTTTTCTGATGTGTTAAATTTTGGAAATTAATTTTTTAATTCCGAAGGTATGATTATTAAGAAATTCGATTGTTTTATAATTTAATCCAAAAGGGTTGACACTATTTCGAAAATTCCTAATTTTATTGTGAACTCCATAGGTTTGATTGCGTTTAGCCTCTGTGAAACTCCGTGTAATAAAAATTCAATAATATTAAACTTATTTTAATCAAATAGTTTCTTCTTACAAAATTTAATTAACTTTATACAAATTGTTTTCCTTATAATATGAAAAGGAAAACAATTTAATGTTATAATTAATGTATGAATTGGATAAAAAAATCAGGAATTAATATAGCGAATACCATAAAACATTTTTTTTGTTGGTTAAAACAAATGCATTCCTCGTTTTTTTCTTTCATTAAAAAAATTTTATTTTCCATTGTCCCATACCTCTCCAGACGAAAGTGGCATGCTAAACTAATTAGAAAAACAATAAAATATTCCTTTAATTTTTTCTTGTTTGTTGTCGTTTTATATTATGCCGTTAGTTTTAATTTTTTACTCTTATTCGGCACCATGCCCGATATTCGGATGGGCAAAGAACCCGAAATGATTGAAGGATCTGAATTATATACTTCCGATGGCGTTTTACTTAGTCGATATTATATTGAAAATCGTATTTTGGTTAACTATGAAGATATTTCAAAAAACGTTATCGATGCATTAATAGCAACCGAAGATGTTCGATTTTATAATCATAATGGAATAGATATAAAAGCAACATTCTCTGTTTTATGGTATAACCTAAAAGGCGATAATAGAGGTGGAAGTACCATTACACAACAACTGGCTAAAAACTTATATAAAACAAGAAAAACATCGAGAGGACTGCTAGGAAATATTCCTTATTTAAATATGGTTGTGGTTAAACTAAAAGAATGGATAACTGCCGTTAAATTAGAAAGAAAATATTCGAAAGAAGATATTTTAACCATGTATTTAAATGTGGTTTCTTTCGGAAAAAATATTTATGGAATTCATGTGGCAGCACATAGTTATTTCAACAAACTTCCTTCTTCATTAAATCTAGAAGAAGCAGCCGTTTTGGTTGGTATGCTGAAAGCACCTACCGCCTATAATCCGTTATTTTATCCCGAAAAATCCTTACAGCGTAGAAATGTAGTGTTATCTCAATTGTTTAAATATAATTACATAAACCAATTAGAATGCGATTCGTTAAAAAAATTAGCTGTTGAACTTTCATACGTAAATCTAAATTCCAAAAATTCAATTGAAGGATCCTATATTCGGAATGCAGTAGAAAATGAATTAGCAATATGGTGCGAAGAATCTGGATACGATTTATATACCGCGGGACTAAAGATTTATACCACCATCGATTCTCGCTTACAAAAATATGCTGAAGAAGCTGTTGCAATACAAATGAGAAAACTGCAACAAAATTTTGATATCCATTGGAAGAACGCAAATCCATGGATAGATTCCGATGGGAAAGAAATACCTAATTATATTGAAGATTTTGTAAAAACCACCGAATTATATAAACAACTAAGCATTAAATACAATGGAAATAAGGATTCAATAAATATTGCATTAAGAAAACCACATAAAGTAAAATTGTTTTCATATACAAAGGGGGAAATTGAAAAAACCATGAGTTCGCTA
>DAOLWT010000226.1:2509-3707 GCA_035421345.1 Bacteroidales bacterium | reverse complement strand
GTGGTACTTACATTATTTTTATTATTTAAGGTTGTTGCTGTATTTTTATACTGATTAAACGTAACATCCTGGCTAATCTTATATCCTCCTTCGTTCACGCGCCTTATAAAAAGCCAGGGAATCATTGCTTCTTCATCAATATACGTTTCATAGCGATCCACTACTTTAAAAAAAATATTAAATGCTCCTTTAGTTAACCCCAAGCCTACCACATGAAATGTATTGCGGTTGGCAATTTTTGTATTTTCATCTTTCACCACCAATTCGGCTTCGCCGGCATTTACTTTTCCGGTAAGAATAGCATCATAATATGCTTTATATCGAATGGTTTCGCCTCTTTTAAATGCGTTATTTTCAATAGTTCGCAGTGTTTGCGAATGAAGATTAAATGCTATTGCTAAAATTAGAATAACAAAAACAGACCGTTTCATAAATATATTTTTATTTAGTAAATGTAAAATCAAAAAGCATTCCAAAAAAAAATTAAATATAAAAAACTTTATTAAACAACCACATTTACAATCTTTTTGGGTACTACAATTATTTTTTTAGGTTTTTTTCCTTCGAGCCATTTTTCGGCATCTTTATGTTCCAATACATTTTTTTCAACTTCAGCAGCAGGCATATCAACAGGTAAATCTAACACAAACCGAAGTTTGCCGTTAAACGATACGGCATACTTACATGTATTTTCTATTAAATACGATTCATTACATTCCGGAAATTGAGCATACGTTATACTTTCATGTTTGTCAGGCATACTCAACAAAGACCATAGCTCTTCAGCAATATGAGGGGCGTATGGAGAAACAAGAATGGTTAAATCGCTTAGTATCGCTCTCTTGTTGCATTTCAATTCTGTTAGTTCATTTACACATATCATTAATGTGCTGACAACCGTATTAAATGAGAAGCGTTCAATATCTTCCTGTACTTTTTTAATGGTTTTATGCAAGACTTTTAATTCTTCTTCGGTTGGTTTTTCATCGCTAACAGATAATTTGTTTTCGAAGTTGTGATACAATTTCCATAGTTTACGTATAAACCGAAAAACGCCTTCTATTCCTTTGGTGTCCCAGGGTTTATGTTGTTCCAGCGGACCCAAAAACATTTCATACAAACGCAAGGTATCGGCGCCATATTTTTCAACTAAATCGTCGGGAGTAACAACATTGAATTTTGATTTAGACATTTTTTC
>DAOLWT010000226.1:0-2409 GCA_035421345.1 Bacteroidales bacterium | reverse complement strand
TGTATCATCCCTTGATTGATGAGCTTTTTAAAAGGCTCCTCTTTACATACGAGTCCGAGGTCGAATAAAAATTTATTCCAGAAACGGGCATATAAAAGGTGTCCTGTTGCATGTTCAGCTCCTCCAATATATAAATCTACATTTTCCCAGTACGTATTTGCTTGTTTTGAAACAAGCTCGTTCGCATTTTTATTATCCATATATCGCAGATAATATGCGCTGCTCCCTGCAAAACCGGGCATGGTGCTTGTTTCAATAGGATAGCTTTCTTGCTTATCCGACGGGCAGGCCTTTGTTTTCCATTCCTTAGCACGAGCTAATGGAGGTTCGCCTGTTTCTGTAGGAAGATACGCATCTACAGCAGGTAATTCGAGTGGGAGTTCCGATTCGTTCATTGCATAAGGTATTCCGTCTTTATAATAAATAGGAAACGGTTCGCCCCAATATCGCTGACGACTAAAGATAGCATCACGCAAACGGAAATTTGTTTTGCCATAACCAATTCCCATTTCTTCTACTTTTTTTATTATCGCTTTAACTCCTTCAGTTGCTTTTAACCCATTAATAAATCCGGAGTTTACGCAAATTCCCTCTTTTGAATCGTAGGCTTCTTTTGTAATATCACCGCCCGAAATAACTTCTTTTATCGGCAATTTAAAATGATTTGCAAAAGCCCAGTCGCGACTATCGTGACCCGGTACTGCCATTACAGCACCTGTTCCGTAACCTGCCAACACATAATCGCCTACCCAAATAGGAACTTCTTCGTTTGTGAAAGGATTGATTGCATATGCACCTGTAAATTCGCCGGAAATTCTTTTTACATCAGCTATACGTTCGCGCTCACTGCGATTTTTTGTTTCGGTAATATATTTTTCAACCGCTTCTTTTCTATCTAAGCTTGTAATCATTTTAACATAATCATGCTCGGGAGCAAAAGTCATGTAAGTTACTCCAAAGATCGTATCAGGACGAGTGGTAAAAATTTCCATAAATAAATTTTCATGTCCTTTTATTGGAAATTTTATCATCGCGCCTTCCGATTTGCCAATCCAATTGCGCTGAACTTCCTTGATTGAATCCGACCAGTCAATTTCATCAAGCCCTTTCAATAATCTATCAGCATACGCAGTAATGCGCAACGACCATTGTTTCATGGTTTTTCGTTCAACCGGATGACCACCGCGAACAGAGAAGCCTTCGCTTACTTCATCATTAGCAAGCACGGTTCCCAAGGCAGGACACCAGTTAACTAGGGTATCGGCAAGATAAGCTAAACGGTAATTCATCAGCATTTCCTGTTGTTCTTTTTCGCTAAATGATTTCCATTGTGCTGCCGAAAAAATTTGCGTTTCGCTACAAGCTGCATTAATAATAGCATTCCCGTTCTTTTCAAATTCTTTAATTAATATTCCAATAGCTTCGGCTTTATCATTTTTTTTGTTGTACCATGAATTAAAAAGCTGAATAAATGTCCATTGTGTCCATTTGTAATAGGAAGGGTCGCAGGTTCTTACTTCTCTATCCCAGTCGAATGAAAAACCGATTTTATCAAGCTGTTCACGATAACGTGAAATATTTTTTTCGGTTGTAATTGCAGGATGTTGCCCGGTTTGTATGGCATATTGTTCAGCCGGAAGACCATAAGCATCATATCCCATAGGGTGCAATACATTGAAACCTTTCAGTCTTTTATATCTTGCATAAATATCGGAAGCAATATACCCCAGTGGATGTCCTACATGAAGACCTGCCCCGGAAGGATAAGGAAACATATCGAGCACATAAAACTTCGGTTTTTCGGAAATATTATCGGCTTTATATGTTTTATGTTCGCTCCAGTATTTTCGCCATTTAGGCTCAATTTCATTGAAATTATAATCCATAACAAATACGATTAAATAAGGGAGCAAAGTTAGAAAATTATACACATGTAAAGAAAATAATCATGTTCGTATATGCGATACCATTAGCTAGTTTATTTAAAGTATTTGCTACAAAATCTTATACCAATTGCCAGTAGTTCATTAATTAGAAATAAATATCTACATTAACAGAGCAGTAAAGTCGAAAAATCAAATTTTTAAGAAATTTATGCAAAAACATTGTTTTCTAATCAATCAATCAATTATCAGGGATTTAGGGATGAATTAGATAGTTTTATTTTTCTTTTCTCCATGATGAGAAAAGAAACAAAAGAATCTAGACGAATCGAAGCTTCAGCGCGCTCTAAAATTTTAAAAGAATTTTATAGCAAAGTAACAGCCCACCTGAATTAGCGGGCTGCTTTGCTTAAATTCTAATTAAAATTTTATTCACGCTTGCCCTGTCCTCGCCGATTCGTCTGGCCTTCGCACATTTATTGAATATTTGGCATTTTTAAGCTATATTAATTTTTAACATTGGAAA
>DAOLWT010000225.1:0-3709 GCA_035421345.1 Bacteroidales bacterium | reverse complement strand
ATTTAAATCAACATTTTTAACTGTTTCCAGGGGTTGGTTCGATTTACAACCAAAAAATGATAAAATAGTCATAATAATTCCAATTTTTTTCATTTTAGTTATTATTCGTTATTTCTAATTATTTCTTTCATTTCTGTTATTAATTTTTTAGCTAAATGCTCCGCTTTCGTCATGGAATCACTTTCGGAATAAATCCGAATAATAGCTTCTGTATTTGATTTTCGCAGATGAACCCATTCTTTATCGAAATCTATTCTTACCCCATCGATAGTTGTTACTGGATGTTTTTTATATTTATCTTTTATTTTTATTAGAATTTGATCCACATCGATTTCAGGGAGTAATTCAATTTTATTTTTAGAGATAAAATAAGAAGGGTACGTATCGCGTAAAGCGGAACATTTTTTCTTTGATTTTGCCAAATGAGTTAAAAATAATGCTATTCCTACCAACGCATCTCTTCCATAATGGAGTTCAGGAAAAATTACGCCACCGTTTCCTTCGCCTCCAATAACCGCATTTGTTTTTTTCATCATTTCTACCACATTCACTTCCCCTACAGCAGAGGCATTATATTTTTTTCCGTATTTTTCGGTAACATCACGAAGGGCGCGAGTAGATGATAAATTAGAAACCGTATTCCCCGGTTTATTTTTAAGAATATAATCAGCAACAGCAACCAGTGTATATTCTTCTCCGAACATTTCGCCGTCTTCACAAATAATAGCAAGCCTATCTACATCGGGGTCGACCACAAAACCCACATCCGATTTAGTTTTTTGAACAAGTTTTGCAATATCCGCTAAATTTTCGGGTAAGGGTTCCGGATTATGCCCGAAAATACCCGTAGGTTCGCAATAAATTTTTTCAATATTTCGAACCCCTAGTGCATCTAGAAGTTCTGGGACAGCAATACCACCGACAGAATTAACGCAATCAATAGCCACTTTAAGTCCGGCACTTTTTATCGCTTTAACATCAACCAAAGGAATTGCAAGGATTTTTTCGATATGCCGATTTAATGCCATACTATCGAATTTCAACGAACCCAACTGATCAACTTCGGCAAAAACAAAATCACCTTTTTCTGCAATAGAAAGCACTTTTTCACCATCATCCGATGAAAGGAACTCCCCTTTATTATTTAATAATTTAAGGGCATTCCATTGTTTTGGGTTATGACTGGCTGTAATTATAATTCCGCCATCGGCTTTTTTGTGAATTACTTCCATTTCAACTGTAGGTGTTGTTGCAAAACCAATATCGGTTACATTAACCCCTAAACCGGTAATGGTTCCAGTAACAATATCGCGCACCATTTCGCCCGACAATCGTGCATCTCGGCCTAATATAAGATGTAATTTCTTTTTATCGGATACCGATTTTAACCACGTTATATATGCTGCCACATATTTTAGCACATCTGCTGGACTAAGTCCTTCGCCTGTTTTACCGCCAATAGTACCACGAATCCCCGAAATTGATTTTATTAATGTCATTCTTTTATATTTTTTTATTATGCAAAGTTAATTCTTTCCAAAATTAATTGAATTATTGGATAATTTTTTATTAACATAACATATTTACATTTAATGATTAGAACATGATTACCAAACACTTATAGATACAATAAATAAACATAAAATAATCGTTCTTGTCATTCATTCTTTTTATTAAATTTGCAGTTAATTAAAACGTCATTTAGGGATGAACAAAGATTTTGACAAGTATGACAATAACGATGTTTCTTTATTAATTACCAAGTTTGAATTAATGCTAGATCAAAATAATAGTTTTTATTTTGATGTAGAGGAATTAGAAGATATTATTGAATACTATATTGATAAAAATAATTTAAAAAAAGCCTATAAAGCTGTTCTTTTTGCTGGAGAGCAACATCCTAATTCAGTGGTTTTTATATTACGCAAAGCACAACTTTTTGCTTCTTCGAATAAAACACAGAAAGCCCTTGAGCTTTTAAAAGAAGTAGAATTAATGGATCCCTCCAATTGTGAATTATTTCTTACCAAAGGAGCCATTTATAGTCAGCTTAAAAAGTATGAGAAAGCAATAGAAGAATACAATAAAGCTACTAAAGAAGCCGAGAATTTAGACGACATCTATATTAATATTGCTTTTGAATATGAAAATTTGGGAAACTTTAGAAAAGCTACCGATTATTTAAAAAAATCGCTTGAAATTAATCCCGATAATGATGCTGCACTTTACGAAATAGCATTCTGTTTCGAACATTCCAATCAATTAGAAGAATCTGTTGAATTTTATACTCAATATATTGATAATAATCCATATTCTGCTGTTGCATGGTATAATTTAGGGATTTCCTATAATATTTTAGAACAGTTTGAAAATTCGATTGAAGCATTTGATTTTGCTATCGCTATTGATGACACCTTTTCATCGGCTTATTTTAATAAAGGAAATTGCTTAATTTGTTTAGAACGTTATAAAGAAGCAATTGACGTATTCATAGAAACGCTTGAAATGGAGAAAACAGACCCTTATACGTTCTATTATTTGGGTGAATGTTACGAAAAGCTTAATCAATTTGAAAAAGCATTAACCTATTACGAACAAGCATCCAAAATTGATGACTCTATTGCTGATGTTTGGATAGGAATTGGCTCTGTTTTGGATGAATTAGGAAGACCAAAAGAAAGTTTACCCTGCATACAAAAAGCATTAACGCTAGACCCCCTCAATTCCGAGTATTTGTATATGTTAGGGGATATTCAGCTTAAACTTAAATTATTTGAAAAATCAATAGAATCTTACAGAAAAGTGAGTGAAATTGATATCACAAACGAAGAAATTTGGCTTGATTATTCGAATGCATACAAAGAATCGGGACAAATAGAAATGGCGATTGACCTAATTTTGAAAGGCATAGATCTTTATCCAGAAAACATTTCTCTATTATATCGTTATGTTAATTATTTGATTATAAACTTAGAAGAAAAACACGCATACGAGATACTTACAGAAGCATTAATTAAAGACTTTTCAATACATATCGATTTTATAGAATACGACACTCATTTAAAAGACAACCCACAAATCATGAATTTAATTGATTTGTATAAAAAATAAAATAAATGATAAAATCTTATTTAAATTACATACCGGAAAGGCAAAATAAACCTCGCAAAAAAGGGGTTAATATGATGATGGACAAAGGTCTTAGCATTCGCGAAGTAGAAGATTTCCTCTCAACCAGTGGCATATACACCGACTTTGCGAAACTTGGCTTCGGGACTTCCATGGTAATGAATGAAAAAGATGTAATCCAAAAAATTGAATTATATAAAAGTGCTAAAATAAAAGTTTATTTTGGCGGTACTCTTTTTGAAGCTTTTATTATACGCGATAAATTTGATGAATATCGAAAAATGGCAGATAAATTTAAAGTAGATGCCATAGAAGTTTCGGATGGATCAATTATTATGGAGCATGAAGATAAATGTAAGTACATTGAAAAATTAGCTAAATCGCATATTATATTATCGGAAGTAGGCTCTAAAGAAGCTGGCATTATTACAGCTCCCAACAAATGGATACAAATGATGAACGATGAAATTAATGCGGGTTCTTCTTTTGTAATAGCAGAAGCCAGAGAAAGTGGCACTGTTGGAATTTATAGACCGAATGGAAATGCACATGTTGCACTTGTTAATAAAATTGTTTCGAA
>DAOLWT010000224.1:0-3714 GCA_035421345.1 Bacteroidales bacterium | reverse complement strand
ATTCGCTTAGACCAAAAATTTTTAGCTCATTTTAATTTAAAAAAAGAAATAAAAGAAAATTTGGTAATATGTCCGGGTGTTTTGTTTATGCGACAAGGTACATATAATGAAATTGATTTAGGAAGTCTTATTCGTTATGTTCAAGAACCTCAGGAAATAAATTACCTCTCCTTATTTGGAGGCATATATTATCGTATAGCAGACGCTTTCAATTTAATTGCCGGTGTTGAATATAAAAATGCTACTGTTGGTATTAGTTACGATATTAATGCATCTAATTTATTTCCTGCAAGTCGTGCCCGTGGTGGCCTTGAAATATCGATTATTTATATAGTAGATAAATCTGTCAAAACGTATAATAAGAAAGTCCCTTGCCCTATTTTATAGTATAAACGCACTAGAAGTTAATGAAAAAAATAATTTATATATTATTTAGTTTGAAAAAGATATTATTGATAGGAGTCTTTTTATGGCAAGGCTTTTCTATTCAAGCACAAACGATTGATGAAAATTTAAAATTAGGCGATAATGCATTTGCCGAAGGTGATTATTACAGTGCTTCTATATACTATAATAATATTCTTCAAAACAATTCGTCCAACCTCTCAATCGCCTATAAGTATGCTGAATCATGTCGCTTGTTTAATGATTATAAAGAAGCTGAAAAATGGTATTCTCACGTAAGTTTAAAGGATAAAAAAAATAAGTATCCCTATGCATTATTTTATTTAGCACTAATGAATAAAAGTAATGGCGACTATGTTAATGCAAAAAATAATTTCTCTAAATATTATCAGCTTCATAAATCGGATAATGATTATTTCTCGAATAAGTCTCAGTACGAAATTGAATCTTGTCTTTTTGCCATTCAATTAATGAATGATACGCTCCCGGTAAGAATAGACCATTTAAACGAAAATGTAAATACACCTTATTCCGAATTTAATGCCCAACAAATTGGCGACTCTGCGCTCATTTATTCTTCTGTTATGCCTACAACTTCCGATGAATATGATTTTTTATTTTCAACAGCATATTTAGGTAAAATTTTAAAATCTAAAATTTCTTTAGCTGGATGGGCAAAAGGAAACGAACTAAAAGGAGAAATAAATAACTCGGAATTTAATAACGTAAATGCAGTATATACAAACGACCGAAAACGGATGTACTTTACCAGATGTGCTACGAAAAATACAACAGAATCGAAATGTGAAATATATGTTTCTGAAAATAGTAAAGGTAAATGGCAAATACCCGTTAAATTAACGGATGACATAAATTTGAGTGGTTATAGTGCTACACAACCTACCGTTCAAACATTAAAAGATAATGAAAGAGAGGTTTTGTATTTTGTCTCCGACCGTCCTGGTGGTTATGGCGGTAATGATATATGGTACACTGTTTTACAAAATGGAAAATACAGCGAAGTTGATAATGCAGGAGAAGAGATTAATACGCCCGGCAATGAAATTTCTCCTTTCTTTGATTATGCAACACAACAATTATATTTTAGTAGCGACTGGCATAAAGGATTAGGTGGATATGATGTTTTTAAAACAGAAGGGAGTATGAGCGAATGGACTACCCCGAAAAATATAGGTTATCCAATAAATACAAGTTATAACGATATGTTTTTTACGGTTAACGAAATCGATTCGGATGGGTATTTAACATCAAATAGACCGGGTTCTTTTTATATTAAAGGAGAAACCTGTTGCAACGATATTTGGTCGTACGAATGGTTAAACTCGATTAAGTTGAAAAGTGACTCTGTTGTTGAAATACCGGAAACTATTGTTATAGCAGATGATACGATTAATTATGAGCAGAACATATTAGATTTATTACCGCTTACACTTTATTTTCATAACGACATTCCAAACCCTGCATCACGCGATACAGTTACCTCGCTCGATTATAAAACAACCCTATTGGAGTATATTCAAATGAAAGAACGTTATGAAATGGAGTATTCGCAAGGATTGACAGGCGAAGATAAAACTCGTGCCGTTAATGATATTGATGAATTTTTTGAAAATTATGTCGCTACCGGCTTTAATAAACTGGAACAATTTACACTTTGGCTGTTAAAAGAATTACAAAAAGGAAAGAATATTCGCATTACCATTAAAGGATATTGTAGCCCACTTCAAACTACAGCCTATAATATTAATTTGGCGAAAAGAAGAATTTCAAGTCTGAAGAATTATTTTAAAAATTATAATAATGGTGTTTTTATTCCATATATCAATGGAACATCAGCAGATAATGGTAAGTTGGAAGTATATGAAGATGCAATAGGGAAGGCACAAGCCAATCCATTGGTAAGTGATAACCCGCATGATGCGAAGAACTCCATATTCAGCAGGGGAGCAGCACTCGAACGAAAGATACAGATTATTATGTATCAATCTACCGATTCATTAAAATCATCAAAATTATATCCTCAAATTTCCTTTACGGAAGAAATGCACGATTTAGGAATAGTGGCTAAAGGAGATAAAAAAATATATTCGTTTTCTTTTCAAAATATAGGGAATGCCGATTTAATTATTGCCGGCGTTGAATCCGATTGCGGTTGTGTGGTAACTGATTTCCCGAAAGAGCCAATTATACCCGGAGCAAGAGGACAAATAAATATTTTGTTCGATAGTGCAGACGAATCCGGTAAAAAGGTGGTAAATATGGTTGTCTATACAAATACCAGAATACCTAAAAAAGAGTTATCTATTATTTCAGATGTTCAAACATCGCCTGTTAAGCAATAGTCAATGAAATTTGTTTCTTTTTTATGCTTTCTTTTTATACTTATCTCCTGTAGAGAAGGGAATAGGAAAGAGAAAGCAGTGAGTGATTCAATAAGCGTTAAAAAACAGATCCTTTCTAAATGGGATAGCATTTTTATAAAAGCAGGTTTGGTTTCTATACAGCAATTAGATTCTTCTATTCAGCAAGATATAAAGTATTCCACCAATGATAATCTAATGAAATATGATGTGTATGGAGATTTAGATAAAGTCTATTTACAGAAAGATGCAGCGGAAATCTTGGTAAAGGCACAGAAAATTTTAAAAAGCATTGATTCAAATTTAAGCATTGTGATATACGATGCTGCCCGTCCGTTAAGCATTCAGAAAATAATGTGGGATACCTTACAAATGACTTATTCAGAGAAAATAAAATATGTGTCTAATCCCAAGGATGGAGGATTACATAATTACGGACTTGCCGTAGATGTGAGTATTCTTGATAAAAATGGCAAAGCACTCGATATGGGAACACCTTTCGATTTTTTAGGAGAATTAGCTTCACCCATGCATGAAAGTAAGTATTTGCAGACAGGCGAATTAAAAGAGTTTCAAATAGAAAATAGAAAACTACTAAGAAAGGTAATGACTGAAGCAGGGTTTAGTGGAATAAAATACGAATGGTGGCATTTTAACGCCTGCACCAAAGCAAGAGCAAAAGAAAAATATAAAATAATAGAATAACTGTATAACAAAGATATTTTAAAATGCTACAAATCGGAAAAATAGTTTTTAATAATTTTTTTTTTTTTATCTAACCAGTTTCTATGGATATAAAATTTAATGTAAATTTGAAGAAGGATTAAAAATAATTTATAAACTTGTATTAGGATTTTTTTAAATAGAAGCATAAACTGATATCAAGACGAAACGACCTAAATACGGCAATAAAAAATTGAATAATAAA
>DAOLWT010000223.1:0-3730 GCA_035421345.1 Bacteroidales bacterium | reverse complement strand
AAACCGAAACTCTTCATTTCAGAAAAATTGAATTATTATATTGCGTTTTCTTAGCGCAAGTCCTCCAGCATAAAACAGAACCTTGTTTTGTTACAAAATTTCCTAAAGGCCATTCTTCACTTTGATTAAAAAACATGGCATTCTAATCGATCAATTATCCGTGAGTTAGGAATGAGTTAGTTAATTATATTCTAGTACGCACGTTAACCATTTTGTAATTTTTAATAAATTTGTATCCATAAATAAAACTAATAAACAACCTTATATGGAAACCAACAATTTAGAAAACAGCACTACACAACCTATTACATTAAGCGATTTCGACAAATATTATATTCATCAAACAGCCAAATGGACTAGGCTCTTGTCTATTATGGGATTTGTAGGTATCGGCTTTTTGATTCTATTTGCAATTGGTATGACAGCAATAGGAGGATTAAATACCGGAAATACTGCTATTGCATTACCTACCGGGATGTTAGCCGGAATTTATTTTCTTCTTGCCGGAGTTTATTTTTTCCCTGTATTCTACTTATATAAATCTTCTATAAATATGCAAGAAGGGGTATTAAACAACAATCAAGAACGGCTAACCGAAGGGTTTAAGTTTTTACACTTTCATTTTAAGTTTCTAGGAATTATGACCATTACCGTTATTTCGTTATATATTTTGCTTATAATTGGTGCTATGTTGTTTACTTTTATGAGGTAAGCATGTTAAAACAAGAAATAATAACGCTAACAGCCGAATTTGTTAAAGACAAACTTGCGGGGATGGATGCTGCTCACGACTGGCATCATGTTTACCGCGTATGGAATAATGCGATACACATTTCTCAACAAGAAAACTGCGATCGCTTTATTGTTGAACTGGGTGCTTTACTACATGATATTGCCGATTGGAAATTTACCAATGGAAACGAAGATACCGGTCCCGAGATAGCCCGAATATGGTTACAAAAACAAGCTGTTGAATCCGAAATTATTGAGCATGTTTGCGGAATTATAAAAGATGTTTCGTTTAAAGGTGCCGGCGTTACTTACCCTATGAGAAGTATAGAAGGGATGATAGTACAAGATGCCGACCGATTAGATGCCATGGGTGCTATTGGCATAGCCCGTTCTTTTTCGTATGGCGGAAATAAAGGCAGAGCGCTTTACAATCCCGATATAAAACCGATAATGCATGCCTCTTTTGAGGAATATAAGAAAAGTAACAGTCCTACGTTGAATCATTTCTACGAAAAGCTATTATTGTTAAAAGATAGAATGAATACGGTAACGGCTAAAACAATGGCAACACACCGTCATAAAGTGATGGAAGGCTTTTTAGAAGAGTTTTTAGACGAATGGAATGGGGCGAAATAATAAGAAGGGTTAATTAATTCTTAATTCCATTTTATTAAAATTATTTTTTTTATTAATATAAATAAATCTTTATATTTGTATAAGTTAATACCCTATTTTTAAAAACTAAAAAAAATATTATGAAAAAACTTTATTACACTTTATTTATGCTAACGTTTTTCACGCTACAGCTAGTAGCACAAGAACGTGCACAACGATTGGTACTTGCTGAAGAATTTTCCGGTGCATGGTGAGCTACCTGTGCGAGTGCTAACCCCACTTACAATACATTATTAGATGCGAACAAAACTAAAGTAGTTGCTGTTACATATCAAGATAAAGATGTTATGGAAATTCCTGATGGAAAAACACGAAGTTCCTATTATAGCGTTAATTTTCTTCCAAAATCATATAAAGACGGAAGTACTTCCGGATTAGGAGATGGAACTCAATATCCAGGTTATATTACTTATTGGAGTCAAACAGTTATTAATAATGAATATGCTATAGCATCCAACTTTACCATGAACCTTTTATGGTATTTTAATTCTGCTCAAGACTCTATTAATATTACTTGTACCATTACAGCAACAGCTGCTACTACCATGACAACGCCCGTATTACAATTAGCATTAGTTGAAGAAACAATTACATTTACTACAGCTCCGGGTACAAATGGAGAAAAAGTATTCAGAAATATATGCAGAGTAATGGTTCCAAGTGCAACCGGAACTACTTTGCCTACATCATGGACAAACGGTCAAACACAGACCTATACATTTAAACAAAAATTACCTACCAATATTTATAAAAAAACAGAAGTTAACGTAGTCGGATTTATTCAGGATAATTCAAATAAAAACGTTAAGCAAGCGGTAAGAGGGACTAAAACAATGGTTGGTGTAAATGATTATCAAAATGATAAAATGGTGCAAATATATCCAAACCCATCAAATGACATATTCACTGTTAATTTTACCGAAAAAAATATAAATGAAATTAGTATTGAAGTATATAATATAACAGGAAAATGTGTTAAAAAGATTTCTGCTAATGAAATATCAAATACAATGAATATTGATATCTCTAGCGAAGATGCAGGAATATATATAGTACATTTTAAATCACCTACAGAAACATTTACTCGAAAAATATCGTTAATAAAATAAACAACATTTTAAAAGTCCTTGGAAACAGGGACTTTTTTTTTAAGACTTATTTTCGAAATGTTCTCTTTTCTATATAAGTTGTTTGCCAAATAAACAAAATAATACGCTATTTAAAAAAAATGTTATTTTTGTTTAAATGTTAGTAGAATTATTAATTGTAAAATGGAAAAAGCACCTACCTTGCCTTTTGGCATAGCAAGCAGAAGCGTTAATTTATCAGCCGATAGGCTGAAACGAGATCGAAATAAAAGTAATAATTGTCACATTATGAAAATAAGATTAATAAAGTTAGTTTTTATATTTATTTTCTTTGATAATAGTGCTTTTTGTCAAATTCAAAATAAGGCTATTCAATATAATTTGGTAGTTAATGATACAATTGTTGAAAAGAAATGGAAGGATATAATTAAAGTTAGAAAAAGAGCAAAAAATATAAATGTAATAAGTTTAAATATCTCTATTAAAAGAACTACTTTGGATTCTAACTCAATATATTTTTATCGTTTTCATAAAGTAGTTCAGCCTGATTTTATGTTTTTTGACAGAAAACATTTGAATGATTATAATAAATATTCTCTAGGTATTTTATATTTCATTGAGAATAATTCAGGAATGGTAATACCTGCAAAAAATCCAATTTTTATATCATATAAAAACAGTAAAGATGAATTAAAAAGTATTACTGATTATACTTATATTTTAGATGAAAAAAAAATAAAAATAAAAAAAGTAGATGTAAAAGGTAAGAATATCAGTAATGATTATATAATTGGTAAAATTCATTTTGATAAAGGTGACAGCATTTTAAATATGAAAATTTATCCGATTATAAATAAATTTTATAATTTAGATAAAGGAGAATATTATTTAACATTGGTATACTGCTTTAATGGAAGTGTTGATTTAAAACCACCATCAGTAAATGTCTGCGATATTAATAAACCTTCTGATAATTTAATCTATAAAGGGGTGTTAATATCAAACAAGATAAAATTAATTATTAAATAAATAAACAAGTACATCCTAAGCAACAAAAAACCTAGATGGCGCGCATTAACGTAGCCGTTAGCGCTCGTTTAGCGAAGCGTAACGAGTGCAAAAAGTTGATTAATGCGCCAAATAATACAGATTGCATATATGTAATAGTCCAATAAATTGAACTATAACATATATGTCATCGGCATTACCATTGTAAAATTTAAAATATCCGTTGG
>DAOLWT010000222.1:0-3754 GCA_035421345.1 Bacteroidales bacterium | reverse complement strand
GTTTGGTCTATTATGCTGTTGGTATCAAAAGAAAATGAAAATCCGCGTACTTGTTTTTTTCCGTACCCCCATTGAAAGAGATGTTCGGTTTCTAAAGAAAAGCAAGGAATTTTATTTTTAACGCCGGCTTCCAGAAATGAATAAATTTGAGGGTCTCCATAAATTGTGTGAGAAAAATCGGACTGTACCTTCTCCCATTTTTGTTGAAAATCGAATTTTTTTCCATCGTTCATGCATTTAAACCATTCACTCATTATTTGTATACAACTTTCGGTAATGGAATAATCAAAATATTCAACAGCTACTACGTAATCTTCTTTTTCTTCGCTAATGCTATAATCCGTTATAAACAGCTTCCGATCCATTCTTAATACATGGATGAGGGTTGATGAAAATAAATCAATAACGGTGGTTGGGTTTCGGTATTTTAATACGGGGAATTCATTATAAATACGGGTTTTATAGAATGATGCTTCGGGTCCTTCGGGTTCTAGAAAAATATTAAAAACAAAAGCCTTTTTGTTAAGGTAAATATTTGAACCATTAAACACCCTAAATTTTCCAATATCGAAATCTTCCCTCTTTTTCATATAAATATCCGTATAATTATTTCTGTTAACAACAAATATATAAAAGGAATTTAATTATAAAAATATTTATTTACGAATACTCTTTTGTAAGAGCTTCCAATTTTTTAGATAAGCCGTTTTAAAATAAGCGTACCATACATCATTTCCGGTGTATTGGTCTATTAAAACGCTTGGGTTTTGTTTGGAATTTTTAAGAATATCTATTTGCGAAAGTTTAATGGCTAAGGATTCTTGTATTCCCATAGTTAACTTTTGCGTATATCCTTTTTCTAAAAGAATGTTAAGGTAAACCAGCGTATTTTGGTATTCTCCTCTATCTAGATAATAATTAGAACAACTATAGGTAAAAGAGTTATTATTGGTTTTAAGAACATAATCCTTAAAAGAGAGAGGACTTATGTTAAAAACAGACATATCATTTATAGTATAGTATTTCTCGCTTTCAATATATTTCTCAATGGCATCGTAATACTTTGCAATAGCAATAAGAGAATCGCTTGCTAATATTTTTTTCTGATAGTTTGCGGCTTTCAGATATTTATTTTTATTTAGAAGAATAATAGAGTCGGAGATACCACAATCAGCGTTATTATCTATATAGTAAATACATTTGTTGAAATAATAATCAGCGGAAGCATACCTTTTTTGAGATAAATGAATGAACGCAACTTTATACGCATCGTCGAATGCACTCTTGGCATTTTTACATTTCTGATTTTTTATTTTCGCATTCAAATCAACTATCGCCGAATTAATAATCGTATCGTTTTGTAAGCAGAACTTCTTTTGCAGAAACGAAGCGGTATCGCTTAAATGTTGTGCTTTCTCGAGTTCGTTCCCCCATGTTTTAACCCCTGCTTTTTCAATATAATTTAATATTAAGGGTTTTGCCGAAAGCGAAATAAGCGAATCGAGTTTTAAATTTTTTGTTAAAGAGAAATCGAGTTCTACTTGTTTTGCTTTATTAAAACAGGCTAAGGCAGTAATTCCATCTTTGTTATAAAGACAATTAATCCCGTCGCGAATATCTTTTTCGTACCAGTATTTTTTCATTAATAGCACTAAGGAGTCGATTGCTTTAGCATCGGAGATATCCGATTGGTTATCCTTTTGGTAAAGTATGGCTTCATTCAAAAGGCTGTCGGCTTTAACCGGGTTGTTTTGTAAAATAGAAAATTCTGCATTTTTAATAAGCGATTGAAAAATTCCTTTTTTTGAATTCGCTATTTGCGATAGTACTTTTTCGTTGCAGTTAATTTCGGGATATTTTTTACAAATATCATAGGCCTTTTTCAATAAGATGAGTGCTGTATCATATTGTTGTTCCGAATTTAATTTTAAACCGGCATCGGTCATTTTGTTAACGAGTTTACTAAGCAATACATCTGCATCGGCCGAGGAAGGGATTTCTAACTTGTTTAGATGCTGGTATTCTTTGGCTTTTATGGTATAAATTTCCCCAATATGGAGAATGTTTTTATCGACGGCTTTATCGGAAATAATAATAAACGATTGATATATGCCATTTTTAGCTTTAATAATATTTTTCTGAATAACATCGCTACAAATAATTACCGGTGTTGAATCGCAGAACAAATTCGCTTGTTGTAATATGTCTAACGCATCGTGATATATTTCTTTTTTTATGAGGCTTTCCGCTTTGTTAACATAACAAGCAAGTATATCGTATCCCAGTTTTATTGTTTGCCTTAGGGTGGTATTATCGGGTTTAAGTTTTGTAGTAATAATAGTTACAGGGCGACAAGCCTTGTCGTATTCTTTTATTTCGAAATAGGTTTTGGCCAGCAAGTAAAAAGATTTAACCGATTCCGGATTAACAACAGTTGCTTTTTCTAAATTCTTAATAGCTGCAGTCGTATCGTTCTTTTCGAGAAACTCTTTTCCTTTGTCATAAAAAACATGATCCAGATTATTTAATGTCTGGTTCATGAGTAGCCTTAAACTTTTTGTTTTGTTGGTGAGTTCTTCTAGTTTACTAACATAATTCAAAGGGTCTTTCTCGCTCAGCTTCAATTTTGTTTTAAAGTTTTTTGCATTCAACTCGGTAATCAGTGCTTCTACTTCTTTTAAGTCAATATCGTAAACCTTAACAATTTCGGTGTTTTCAATTTTTATGGTCGAAAGCTTATCGTAGGCAGTATTAATAATAGGAATAGATTTATAATATGCATCAACGGTACTTAGGTAATTTTTAATAGCATTAGTTATAGAATCGTTATAATAAAACAATTTATTTTTTAAAGAAATATTTTTTATTGAATCTGTTGACGTATATTCAAATTCAATATTTCTTTCCCCGAAATAATTTTTAATTTCTAAGCCCTCAATATGAATTGGTTTTAAGGTATTGTTCTTTTTATCTTCTACCAACAGATCTGCATCAAAAGTAGAAGGTGAAAGCAAATGAGATATGTTAAAATCTCGATAAACAACATCACCGGTACATTTAATGCTTTGTATCTCAATAAATACGGAATAAATTTTTTCGTTGTTTTTCGATATTTTTCCATTATTAGAAATTCGAATTCGGTAATTATACAAGAAAAGGTATTCGGCCGATTTAATATTTTTTTCGGCTGTATTCGAGATGTTTTCAAAAATAATTTGGGTGTTCTTCTCTTTCTCTATGGGGCTTTCGTTATATTGAAAACGATACGAATCATCTTTTTTTTCGGAGTATTGTATATTGATTTGAGGAAAGCTTATTTCAGCCAATCCCAAAAGGAAAAACAAACACAAGGCAATTTTAATAATTCTTTTTAGAAACATATTAAGCATAAAATACAAAATTAGCTATATATGTTAACTAAATTTTTAGCTGTTAAAAGAATATAATAACAAATTAATTAACCATCGTAAAAAAGCGAGGTGTTGGGTAAGTGGTTGAAAAAGAATTATTTTAAGATTTGTTGTTTAGAAAGTGCCCGAAACAGGACTCGAACCTGCACATCCTTGCGAATACTAGTCCCTGAAACTAGCGCGTCTACCAATTCCGCCATTCGGGCAATAAATCAAAACGACAATTTATAATTAATAAATCATCAAGCGCGTCTACCTCCCGATAGCTATCGGGACCGCCATTCGGGCAATTATTAGATTGTCAGAATTAGATGAAAAATAGGTCAATTATAATATTTATATAT
>DAOLWT010000221.1:0-3772 GCA_035421345.1 Bacteroidales bacterium | reverse complement strand
AGGTATATGAAAAAGTTTTTGAATACCGGTTTTCTTGCTATGGAACCACAAACCGGAGAAATAAAAGCATGGGTAGGAGGAATCGATTTTAACTATTTTCAATACGATCATATTAGTCAGATGAAACGTCAACCTGGCTCTACTTTTAAACCTTTTGTTTATTGTGCTGCAATCGATAATGGATGGTCGCCATGCGATAAATTGATTGATGAAGCGGTAGAAATTACCTATGAAGAAAAAGGAGAAATAAAAAAATGGTCGCCCAATAATGCCGGTGGTAAATTTACGAAAGAAGAAATGTCGTTAAGAACTGCTATGTCGCGTTCCTGTAATTCTATTACGGTACAGCTATCGGAAAAAGTCGGCTTTCAAAAAGTAGCCGATTATGCTCAAAAAATGGGTGTTAAAAGTACGCTACAGCCTGTCCCCTCTATTGGATTAGGTTCTAATGAAGTTTCGCTGCTGGAATTAGTCGCTGCGTATGGTGTTTTTATAAATCAAGGGGTTTATTGCGAACCTCTATTGGTAAGCAAAATTACCGACCGTGATGGACATGTTATTAAAGTGTTTACTTCTAAATCTAAAAAGGTTTTAAGCGATTCAACCGCAAATAAAATGGTATATATGTTAAAAGGTGGCATAGATGAAGTAGGTGGTACATCTCGTTCTTTGCTTAACTACAATCGCATTGTATCAGGAAACGATTTAGGGGGGAAAACAGGAACTACTTCTAATTATTCGGATGGATGGTTTATTGGTGTTACAAATAAACTTATTGCCGGATGTTGGGTTGGCGGAGACGATCGTTGTATTCATTTTCGGGAATCGGCAAAAATGGAAGGGGCAAAAACAGCATTGCCTGTTTTTGGGATTTTCTTAACAAAAGTATATAACGACCCTTTAACAAAAAAGTATAAAAGTTTGTTTTCTATAGAAATAAAGGAAATCGGCGAAAAATACGACTGCGAAAAATTAGATTCGATTAATAATAAATTTAAAAATAAAATTAGAACCTTCTTTAAAAATATCTTCAAAAAGAATAAGAATAAAAAAGAGACTAAAACATATAGCGGAAAACCGAAAAATAAGTAATTTTGCAGTCAATAGCTAAACCCTTTTTGTGAAAGAGACAGAATCCCTGAAAATGAAGTTAACTGCATTATGGCAGTTTCTTAAACCTTATTTCTTTAAATTATACTCTTTTATAAAGATTGCGTTTATATGGTTATTACAAAAACACCATGTCTTTTTTTATAAACTTAAAAGATTATTTTTTCATTATTTACCCAACCTCGAATCAAATATTTGGTATGCTCGTGTTATTAGAAAAGGAATAAAGTATTTTTTCAACTTTATTGTAGGAGTTCTTCTGTATTTTTTTCTTGTCAATATTAATTTTTTATGGCTTTTTGGTTCTTCTCCCAACATCCGCCCCGATAAAGATCCGGAAATGTCCATTGGCTCAGAACTTTATACCGCCGATAGTGTATTAATTGGTAAATATTACAAAGAAAATAGAATACCGGTAGAATATGAAGAAATAAATTTGAATGTTATTAATGCCCTCATTGCTACCGAAGATGCTCGCTTTTACAAACATAACGGAATAGATATTCGAGCTACTTTATCTATATTTTGGTATGCAGCCAAAGGAGATAACAGAGGGGGAAGTACCATTACACAGCAGTTAGCAAAAAATTTGTATAAAACCAGAAAAACATCACGCGGACTTTTCCAACATATTCCGTATGTTCGAACCGTTATTTCTAAAACAAAAGAATGGATTACCGCTATTAAGCTGGAAAGTAGGTATAACAAAGAAGAAATATTAACAATGTACCTTAATGCCGTTGACTTTGGGAAAAATACCTTTGGAATAAAAGTGGCTGCTCGTACTTATTTTAATAAGCTACCCATTAAACTCAATATACAGGAAGCTGCTACACTTGTAGGGATGCTGAAAGCTCCTACCACTTTTAATCCGGTTGGTAATCCGAAAAAATCATTGGAACGAAGGAATGTTGTTTTAGCTCAAATGTTGAAATATAATTATCTGAATCAAAATGAATATGATTCAATAAGTAAATTTAAATTAAAAGTTAACTATCAACCGCAAGACCCGACTAAAACGGCATTAGGTTCCTATGTTCGCATGGCGGTAGAAAATTATTTAAAGGAATGGTGTAAAGAATCGGGCTATGATATTTATACCGACGGCTTAAAAATTTATACTACCATCGATTCTCGTATGCAGAAATATGCCGAAGAATCGGTAAAAGAACATTTGAAACGATTGCAGAAAAGATTCGATATTCATTGGGGAAACACCAACCCCTGGATAGATGCTAAAGAAAAAGAAATACCTAATTTTATTGAAGATTTTGTAAAGACAACCGGTTTGTACAAACGCTTAAATAAACGATACAATGGTAATGAAGACTCTATTAATATTGCATTAAACAAGCCTCATAAAGTGAAATTATTTTCCTGGGAAAAAGGAGAAATAGAACGTACAATGAGTTCGATGGATTCTATTCGTTATATGAAAAAATTTCTGAATGCCGGTTTTTTGGTTATGGATCCATATACCGGACAAATAAAAGTATGGGTAGGAGGTATTAATTACGCGTTTTTTAAGTACGATCATATCAGTCAGATGAAACGCCAGCCGGGCTCTACTTTTAAACCTTTTGTATATTGTACTGCCCTCGATAATGGATGGACTCCCTGCGATCGTATTGTTGATCAACGGGTAACTATTAAGTATAAAGAAGACGGAGAAAAAAAGACATGGTCGCCCAATAATGCCGACTGGGTTTTTACCGGTCGTAATATGACTTTACGCCATGCCATGGCACGTTCGTGTAACTCAGTTACCGTTCAGTTGTCGGAAAAAGTCGGCTTTGAAAAAGTAGCCGAATATGCTAATAAATTAGGTATAGAAAGCAATCTAAAACCCGTTCCTTCTATTGGTTTAGGTGCCAACGATGTCTCTTTACTCGAAATGGTTGCCGCATATAGTGTGTTTTTAAATAAAGGGAATTATAATAAACCGATGCTGGTTACTAAAATTACCGACCGCGACGGGAATATCATAAAAGAATTTTCTACTGTTTCTAAAAAGGTTTTAAAAGATTCTACTGCCAATAAAATGGTATATATGTTAAAAGGCGGATTAGAAGAACCGGGAGGAACCTCTCAGGCATTATGGGATTATGCCGATATTTTTGGAGGGAACGAAATAGGGGGGAAAACAGGTACTTCCTCGAATTATTCGGATGGCTGGTTTATGGGTGTTACAAAGGATTTTGTTATAGGAACCTGGGTAGGAGGAGAAGACCGTTGTATTCATTTCCGTAAATCGGAAACCATGGAAGGATGTCGTACCGCACTTCCCATTTTTGGTATATTTATGACCAAGGTTTATAACGATCCTAAAACAAAAGTCACTAAAGGAAAATTCCCCGACGAAATAAAAGAATTAGGAAAAATATATCATTGCCCAACCCCTTGGGATAAAGATACCACCGAAATAGATTCGTTACTTCAACTCGACAGTAATGTGGTAAAAGAAAAAGATAATTTCTTAAAGAAATTATTTAAGAAGAACGAAGATAAAGAAGAAGATAATAAGAAAAAGAAGTAAAACACATTTTACAATGGTAATGCCGATAACATAGATGCAATCGGTATTATTTCTTCTTTAAAAAAATGAACTTCCTATTTTTTTACTCTATAAAGTTTGAATTCTCTCCATCTTTAGATGGAGGAA
>DAOLWT010000220.1:0-3803 GCA_035421345.1 Bacteroidales bacterium | reverse complement strand
AGTCGTTCCAATTATATTCAGGAGCAACAACGCCATAGCCGGCAAAAACCAATTCCGACTTATCTATTACAATTTGTTTTTCCGTTTTATTAGTCCATACAACATAATCGGTAAAGGCGTTTAAGGTAAAGGTGTTTTTTTTAGAAGTAACAATCATTTCGGGCGAAGCAATAGCTAATATATTGGCCATAGGGACTTCTTGAATGTAGCTATCATTATTCCCGGGTTCTAAGCCAATAGCTTTGTATTGTTCTTCAATATAACGAATTGTCTTTTCTTCACCGAGGGTTAGCGGCATTCTCCCCATAAGAGAGTCGGAAGCTAATACCCGAATATGATTTTTAAGTCGCTCGGCATTTAAAGAATCTAGTCCATCGGAAGAGTTAATCCTTTGTTGACATGAAGTTACAAAGAGTATAAGGGTGATAAAAAAAAGTGTAAATCGGGTATTCATAATAATTATTTTTAGTTTTCAAAAATACAATTATTTGTGATATTTAATAGATTCATAAAAAATGCTTTCAGATATGTATATTTGCAATCAAAATAATTATTAATGCTTTTCCTTTATGGGAAACACACCCCAAATATATGTAGCGATTCCGGTAATGAATGAATGCGATTTGCTGAAACATTGTATTGATAGTATAGAGAGGCAAACGTATAAAAATTTCCAGGTGGTAATTTGTATAAATCAACCCGATGAATGGTGGGATAATAACGAAAAAAGAGACGTTTGTTTAAACAACCAAAAAATAGGGGAGTTCCTCAAAAAAAATTATAATCACTACATTGTTATTGATAAAAGCACAAAAGGAAATGGCTGGAAAGGGAATAAAAACGGAGTCGGGTGGGCTCGAAAAACAGCCATGGATTATATTGCAAGCATCGCAAGCGAAGAAGATATTATGCTTAGTTTAGATGCAGATACGGTTTTTGAAAAAAATTATTTTAATTCAATAATTGAATTAGTTAAAGAATATCCCATAGCAGTAGCTATATCAAATCCGTATTATCACCGCTTAACAGGGAAAGAGGCAGAAGACCGAGCTATATTACGATATGAAATATATATGCGTAATTATGCCATAAATTTGTTAAATATAAATTCACCGTATGCATTTACTGCATTGGGAAGCGCTATGGCTTTGCCTGTTAAATCATACAAGGCAATAGGAGGGATGACACCTAAACTTAGCGGAGAAGATTTTTATTTTTTACAGAAACTTAGAAAATATGGGAATATAATAATTTATAATACGGAAAAAGTTTTTCCGGCAGCACGTTTTTCTGATCGTTTTTTTTTTGGAACAGGACCCGCTATGATTAAAGGAAATAAAGGTAATTGGGAGAGTTACCCTATTTATCACCATTCTTTTTTTAAACATATTTCTGATACCTATTCCTTATTCCCTTCGCTTTTTACAGAAGATATAAAAACCCCATTAAGCGATTTTCTAGAAGAACAATTTAATACCCCTAATATATGGGAATTAATAAGGAAAAATCATAAAGACAAAAATCGTTTTGTAAGAGCCTGTTATGAAAAGCTCGACGGATTAAGAGTTTTACAATACCTTAAATTTGCGCAAGATAAAATAAACATAACAGATGAAACATGTTTATTAGAAAACAGTTATATTTATAAGCAGTATTTAGGAATTCCCGATGCAATTTTTTCGAACGACTTATCATTTGCAAAATCTCCTATTACCGAACTTGATTTAATTCGGAATTATTTAGTTAAGGTGGAAGAAATAATTCAAAAAGAAAAGAAACTAATATGAAACTGATAATCATTTTGGGACCCACCGCAACTGGCAAAACCAAACTAGCAGCTCATTTATCGTATAGAATGAATGGTGAAATTATAAGTGCCGATTCCAGACAAGTATTTAAAAATATGGATATTGGTACGGGCAAAGATTTAAATGATTATATTGTAAACGGAACGACCATCCCTTCTTATTTAATAGATATTAAAAATGCAGGAGAAGAATTCAGTGTATATGATTTTCAAAAAGAATTTATTAATGCGTATCAAACCATAATAGCAAAAAATAAAACCCCTGTTTTATGTGGAGGTACCGGATTATATTTAGAAAGTGTAATAAAACAATATAATTTTATTAAGGTCGATAGAAATGATGAACTACGAGCAACGCTTTCAAGAAAATCAGACGAAGAATTAAACAATATCCTTCGAGAATTAAAATTAGTCCATAACACCACCGATAGCATTGATAGAGAACGAATACTTCGTGCTATTGAAATAGAAGAATATGGTAAATTAAATCCTCAATATAAAAACGAAATGCCATTATTTAATCCTGTCATTTTTGGTATTAATATGGAAAGGAACCTTGTAAAAGAAAAAATTACCAACAGACTCCAAGAGCGCTTGAAATGCGGAATGATAGAAGAAGTAAAATCATTATTAGATTCCAGTATTTCGCCTGAACGACTAAAATACTACGGCTTGGAATATAAATATATTACACAATATTTGATGCATGAAATTAGTTACGATGAAATGTTTAGTTTATTGAATATAGCAATACACCAGTTTTCGAAACGACAAATGACATGGTTTAGAAGAATGGAAAAAAATGGAATACTTATAAACTGGATAGATGGAGCGTTACCCCTAGAAGACAAGGTACAGTTTATAATAAATAAAATATAATGTCTGCTCAATTACTAATGAAAGTGATTTTATATACGGAGAATTTTATTGATATAGAATTTTATACCAATTGTAAATTTAAAATAGTCCGAAGGATATTTTAAATTTTACAATGGTAATGCCGATGACATATATGTTATGTGTTATGGTTCATTTATTGGACCATTACATATATACTTTCGGTATTATTTGTAACTTTTTAGAAATAAAAAAAGCTGCCTTAAACGAGGCAGCTCCAAAAATATTAATTTTTTTATTGTTTCTCGAATGTTAGCTTTAAATCTGTTACATAAGTTGTATTAGCATTTGTTGAGGTAGCATAATATTTCAAAACTAATTCGCTTGACTTAAGTTGATCAATATAATAAGTAGCAACGCTTAAACCGAAAGGCCCTCCAGTTGAAAGATTAATATATGTTTTCTCTTTGTTAGCGCCTAACCATGCCCAGAATCCCGTAGCTGATTCTATCGTTTCTTTTGAATTAAGAAAGTTTAACGTTTTAACTTCGGTACTAGTCAAAATCCCATCTTTATCAATAGTCATTTCAAATGATGCATTTTTATAAGTTATTTCACCACCCTCAGAAAGTGTCGCTCCATCATATGTAACAACTTCGCTGTTACTGGTGCCTTCAATTTTTGTTAGTTTCCATTTTGCTGTTATTCTAGCGTCTCTTGATTTAAGAGATACAAATGGATCATTTTCGCCTTTTTTACATGAAGATACTAGAACCATCAATACAGATAACATAAATAAACCAATTCTTACGTTTTTCATTTTTTCACTTTTTTAGATTAATAAATATTTTTTTAGTTTAACAAAATACACAATTAAATAGAATTACCCTTATTTAAGTTCGGTATTTTTTTATTTAATGAATAAAGTTCTTTCGAAATATATTTTTTAATAATTTGTAAATTAAATTATTAGCTATTGATTGCAATTAAAATTTAATTTTAAAAAAAATAAAAAAATCTATAATTTTTAATTTCAGTCCTAAAAAAATAGTACTTAGAATTTTACTAATTTTGTAAAAAATTTCAACAATGAATATAAAGAACCAATAGTGTCCTAAATAATTTTTCAGGAAAACGAAAATATGCTATTTCCTTGAAT
>DAOLWT010000219.1:0-3830 GCA_035421345.1 Bacteroidales bacterium | reverse complement strand
AGAACCGTAGTTTTGAAGAAATTTTCTGACAGCCTTGTCCCGATAGCTATCGGGATTTTGTTTCTTTTCTCATCAAGGAGAAAAGAAAAACAATAAAAACCTTATTTCTTTTTTTTAATAAAAATGTATATTTGAGTAATGAATTCCGCTGGAAAAACATATACTGAATATTGCACCCGCCTTACACTGACAAGGGAGTCTGGAGCAATGAATTTATCTGATAGGCTGAAATGCTCACGAACATGGGACTTTTTTATAAAGAAGAAATATTATATACCGCTATAATATTAAAAATTCTTCAAAATTATCTTGATGAATGATATCTTGTGATGACTTAGGATATGTATCAATAAAGGTTTTTGGAAATTTAAATTTTGTTTTTGTGTTCCATTTAAACTCATAACACGATAATGTTCCATCTTTTTCTTCAACATAATCAATTTCTTGTTGAGCATGCGTACGCCAGAAATACGAATTTGCCCAAATGCCTTTATAATGCAGAACTTTCATTCGTTCCGATATTAAAAAATTCTCCCATAATGCACCTATATCTTGCCTTAATTCCGGTGGATTAAAATTTGCAATTAATGCATTTCTAATACCGTTATCATAAAAATAAATCTTGCGACTATTTTTAAGCTCGCTTCTTAAATTACGACTATATGAACCCAGCGTAAAGATGATATAAACCTGTTCAAGCAGATTGATATATTTCTCAACAGTCTTGTTATCTAAATCTGTTAGGCGTCCCAATTCATTATACGACACCTGGCTCCCGACTTGAAAAGAAAGAGCTTTCAACAAACGAAGAAGTTTATCCGGTTTTTTAATATTTTCCCACATCAGGATATCCTTATAAAGATAACTATCAGAGAGTTGTTTTAGCACATCCTTTTCTTCTCCCGTTTTTACAACTACTTCGGGATAATAACCATAAACTAAACGGTGAGGTAACAATCGTTTTTCTTCAAGAAACCCATGATGATTTACCATTTCGCCAAACGATAATGGATATAAATGATATTCCCATTTTCTGCCAGTAAGAGGTTCATTTATTTTATTAGCAAGATCAAATGAGGAACTTCCCGTTGCTATTAATTGTATATCTTTCATATGATCGGTGATCAATTTTAGCTTTATCCCAATATTTTCAATACGTTGAGCTTCGTCAATAATAACAACCTTCTTCTTACCGAATATCGTTTTTAAACGGGTTGATGTAATTTTTTCAAATAGCGCATTAACTTCAGGGTCATCTCCTGAAAGCCATATAATTTCTTGGTTGTTTTTGAAAAGCTGATGCAGTAAAGTAGTCTTTCCTGTTTGTCGGGCACCAAGTATTATTATTGCTTTTCCGGTTTTAAGTCTCTTTTTAATTTGTTCTTTTATTGTTCGTGAAATCATATTTTTAAGGAATTAATTCCCAAATATAGTATAATTTTAAGGAATTTAATCCACAAATTCATATTTTTTATAAAATTTCTTTTTTAATTATAAACTAGATATAGGATTATAAAGAGAAGTTTCGAGGAGAAAACAAAACCGTAGTTTTGAAGAAATTCGCTGACAGCCTTGTTCCGAAATGTATGCGCTAATAGATGCAACAAATTCCATTATAGGTTTTAATTTAATCTCGAAGGGATTTCAGGTTTATAGAAATAGCCATATTACATTATTTGCGACCCCGAAGGGGTCGTAGATATAACAATCATTATTTTTTTATAAACCTTAACCCCATTCAGTGTCATCTAAATCAATTAAATCAAATAAGATTTCAAAATAAATGTTATTTTTGTTAATCCTGTTATTATAATTATTAATAGTAAAATGAAAATAATAACGCATCTGCCAAGCACTGCCGGAAAATTCAGGCACGTGGAATTTATCAGATAGTCTGAAACGCACACGAACGTGAGTGGCTAATAAAAAAGAGGATGCTATAAATAAAACATCCTCTCTTTTTAAAAAAAATATTAAAGCTTATTGTACTTGTATTTTCTTCGTTACTATTTGATCATCTACAAACATATTTAAAATATACATACCTGCAGGAAGATTTGCAGTATTAATATCATACATATTACCGTATACTGTTTTACCTATATTTTTATTGAATACTTCTTCTCCCAGTATGTTATTAATCTTCATAATAACTTCATTTTTAGAGTCAAAATTAGTAACAACAACTCCTTTTTCTTCTACAGGATTAGGATAAAATTTTAAATCTACGTTTTTATTTGCTACTTCATCTATTCCAACATATCCTGCATCTTTAAGATTAACCATTTCACCTTGAGATATTGTTTTATCTGATTGTTGAACAAAAGCTACAAATTCCCAATCACCGTTTGCAACATTCCCGCCCCATGTTCCTAAATCTATATTCGCAGTATAGGTAAAGGTATTTCCCGTAAATGTAACGGTAGTACCTGTAAAACTAGGATACATGGTTCTTTCAACCCAATATAATTTAGTTTGGTTTTGCCAATTATAACTTATATTAGATTGTGTTAAAGCTGTTTTTAATGTTAAAGCAGGTACCGTTGTTTGGGCTTTAGTTACTGTAACTGTTGCGGTATAAGTGGTTGCAGTATTTCTAATCAAAGAAATAGAAATATCAACAGGCGATTGTACAGCAATTGCAGTGTTATATTTAGGAAGATAGTAACTGTACATACTTCCCGATGCCATCCCTCCGCTTTCTTTATTTTTTCCATCAAAAAAAGCAGCAGGATTTCCACCTGGTGCGTATGCAGAATAAAATGATGATCCAATTGAATTAGCATATGGATCTGCGCCTTGTAGTGTATTATGATATTCTATAATTGCTACTTGTTTACCGTTTGTATATAAATCATGAAGCCCAATTGCTCCTGAGGGACAATACGGTCAACCAATAGCGCACGTATTACTTTCCAATACTACTTTTTTCCTTGCGATTTGTGCATTAATTGCATAAATACCCACAAAGAACATGGCTAAAATTAAGGTAAAAGTTTTTTTCATAGTTTTAAATTTAAAAAGGGGTTATACTTATTTAAAAATTAATATATAAAATTACAAATATTTATATGTAAAAACAAATATATGTATTTTTTTTTGAATTCACAAATATATTTATTGATTTTATAAATTTTAACTATCTTGTTTACAATTATTTAAACAATAATACATTTTCTTATTATTTATCTGAATAATTTCTCATTTTAAATCTATTTTTGCACAAAAATTTTTTATGATACAAACTATTTGTAAAGATTTAGGAAAAATAGATTATCAAGAGGCATGGGACTACCAAAAGACTATTTTTTCGGAAGTTTTAGAAAATAAACAGAAAAATATTCCTTTAAATTATTTTTTGCTTTGCGAACACCCTCATGTTTATACACTAGGGAAAAGCGGTTCGGAGAATAATTTACTTATCGATTATATACAGCTTCAAGCTAAAGATGCCACTTTTTATAAAATTGACAGAGGCGGTGATATAACCTACCATGGTCCCGGTCAAATTGTGGGTTATCCTATTATTGACTTAGAAGCATTTAACTTGAGTGTTAAAAATTATGTTTTTAATATTGAAGAGGTCATTATTAATACCTTAAAAGCTTTATCTATTCAATCGGAAAGACTGGAAGGTGCCACCGGAGTGTGGATTGAACCAAATTCGCCTAAAGCCCGTAAAATATGTGCTATCGGAATAAAAGCAAGTCGATATATTACCATGCATGGCTTTGCTTTTAATGTAAATACCGATTTGTCGTACTTCAATTATATTAATCCCTGTGGTTTTACCGACAAATCGGTTACCTCCCTCGAAAAAGAATTAGGAG
>DAOLWT010000218.1:0-3844 GCA_035421345.1 Bacteroidales bacterium | reverse complement strand
ATAATAAGATTGAAATCCCTTGCAGCTATTTTCTAAAAGGAGATATTTTATCTTTTGTCTTTCCTAGAGGGTATGATGTTTCCAAACAATTAATAATTGACCCCATTCTTATTTTTTCTACCTATTCCGGATCTTCAATCGATAATTGGGGATTTACGGCTACATACGACTCATATGGAAATGCGTATTCCGGTGGAATTGCTTTTGGTACCGGTTACCCTACAACAATAGGTGCTTTTCAGTTTGATTTTGCTGGTGGAGAATTTATTAAGGGAGTGTTTGATTCATTAGGGTGCGATGTCGCCATTATTAAATATGATTCTTCCGGAACAAAACGATTATGGGCAACTTATTTAGGCGGTGCTCGAAACGATATTCCGCATAGTATGATTGTGAATAATAAAGATGAGCTTGTTTTATTTGGAACAACTGGATCTTCCAATTTCCCTGTTACGACCGGTGTTTACGATCAAACATTTAATGGAGGCGATTCTATTATGTACGATAATGTGATTACATACAGTCGCGGGATTGATATATTTGTTTCTAAACTCAGCGCAGATGGGAGTAAATTAATCGCTTCTACCTATATTGGTGGAACAAAAAATGACGGGATGAATTATCCTTCCATCTTATCGAAGAATTATGCGGATGGCGCCAGAGGAGAGATTATGATTGATAGTCAAGATAATATTTATATAGCTTCAACTACCAACTCTACCGATTTTCCTGTTACATCCGGAGCGTTTCAGCCATTTGCGGGAGGTGGAGGACAAGATGGCTGTATTTTTAAATTTAATTCTTCACTAACAAACCTTATCTGGAGCTCCTATATTGGAGGAAGCAGCAATGATGCTGCTTATGGAATAGCTATTGATAAGAATTCGAATGTATATATAACAGGAGGAACATCATCTGAGAATTTTCCGGTAACAGCATCATCATTAAACAAAACCTATTTAGGGGGGTATGCAGATGGGTTTATTACCAAAATAAGTTCAAACGGAAACACAATATTAAATTCTACTTTTTTTGGGTCGATTGCTTACGATCAGTCTTATTTAATTCAACTTGATAAACAGGGGAATGTCTATGTATACGGACAAACAGCGGATACATTAAACACATTAATTTGGAATGCCTCTTGGTATGTATTAAAAGGAGGACAATTCGTTAGTAAGCTAAATGCTGATTTATCTCAATTCATTTGGTCAACTGTGTTTGGTACTGGTAAAGGAGGACCCGATATTTCTCCCACCGCTTTTTTGGTTGATTTATGCAATAAAATATATTTGTCGGGTTGGGGAGGTGCAACAAATGGTTTTGGTGGTACCTTCGGATTACCTATTACTGCCGATGCATTTCAAGATACAACTGACAATAGTGATTATTATTTAATGGTCATGAGCGACGATGCTTCATCTTTAGAATATGCAACTTTTTTTGGAAGCCCGCATGCTCACGAACATGTTGATGGAGGTACCAGTCGTTTTGATAGAATGGGACGAATTTATCAATCGGTTTGTGGTGGGTGTGGTGGCTTTGATGATTTTCCTACAACTGCCGGTGCATGGTCTAATACAAACAATAGTCAAAATTGTAATAATGCCTTGTTTAAATTCGATTTTCAAATGCCTTTGGTTATTGCTGATTTCGTTAACCCGAATGAATGTAGTCCATTGGAAATTCAATTTCAAAATCTTTCTAAAGTCTCTGGTACTTCTGGTGTAAATTATTTTTGGAATTTTGGCGATGGAAATACATCTACCAATATTAACCCCTTACATGTTTATACTTCTCCCGGTATATACAATGTTAAACTGATTGTTTCTGATATAGGAAGTTGCAATACAGCCGATACTGTTTCAAAACAAATTACGGTCAGTAATATCAGTTTACAAGCAGGTCCCGATACAACGATATGTGTAGGCGATTTTCTATTAAAAGCGAACACTACCGGAAATATTAAATCGTATTTGTGGTCATTGTCTTCTGACCTTTCAGATACATTAAATTATTCAATACTATATAATCCTGTTTTAGTTCATCCTACCGATACAACAACATATTATATTCAGGTAACTGATATTTATAATTGTTCTGTATTAGATAGTATTAAAGTTAATGTAATAGGGCTTTTTGCAAACATTAGTTTATTAATTGAACCAAGTTGTTACGATAGTTGTAACGGACAAGCAAGCATTTCTGCATGGGGAGGATTACTGCCTTATTCTTATTTGTGGAACAATGGAAATACCTCACAAACCATAAAAAATTTATGTGCCGGTATTTACACGCTTACTATTAGCGATGCATTTGGTTGTTCAGAAAAGAAAGTATTTGTCGTAAATCAACCAAATAAAATTTTATTAACAACGAATTCATATAATACAATTTGTCAGGACCCTTGTAATGCTGCTGCAATAGCTAGTACAATCGGAGGAGTTCCTGCTTATTCATATATGTGGAGTAATATGCAAAATACCGATTCTATTTCTAGTTTATGTGAAGGATGGTATTATGTAACGGTAACGGATAAAAATAAATGCATTGCTATCGATTCTTTATTTATTCCCGATTCATTGGCAAATGCACAATATATTCATACTTATGCCGATAAAACATCTATTTACCCTTCTCAAACCACAGGATTGCACACAAGCGTAATTCAAGGCGTTACTTATTCATGGACTCCTTCGGCTACTTTAACGAATCCGAATGCCCCCAATACAATTGCAGCACCTACTGAAACAACGCAATACACGGTAATAATTACGGATATGTTTAATTGTGTGTATGTTGATACGATTACCATATTTATTAAAGATGTGTTTTGTAATGAATCGGAAGTATTTATTCCCAATGCATTTACGCCGAATGGCGATTTTAATAATGATATATTATATGTGAGAAGTAATATTTTAAAAAATATATATTTTGTAATTTATGATAGGTGGGGCGAAAAGGTTTTTGAAACCTACGATATGACAAAAGGTTGGGACGGCACATTTAGAGGACGTAAATGCGATCCGGCGGTTTATGATTATTATATTAAAGCGGATTGTTTTAATGATGAAGAACTTATAAAAAAAGGAAATATAACATTAATTCGTTAGCACTTTTTAATGAAACAAATAGTCGTTGTTTTATGTTTTGTTTTTTGTGGTAGCATTTATTTAAATGCACAGGATATTCATTATACACAATATTTTGCAGGTCCAATAAACCTAAATTCTGCTTATACTTCTTTTTATAAAGGAACACAGCGTTATACATTACAAAATAAAACGCAATGGCGTTCCGTTACAGTCCCTTTTAAAACACTTTCTGCTTCTTTCGATATGCCAATAAAAAAGCGAAATATTAAGCGCGATATGTTCGGAGGAGGAATATCTGTTAATAATGACCAGGCAGGCGATTCAAAGTTTGGAACTACCCAAATGAATTTCTCCTTTTCTTATATACGTGCATTTAAAAATTATCAATATATCTCAGTGGGTGTTCAACCCGGAATAGCTCAACGTAAAATAGATTATACCGCATTATATTTCGATAATCAATGGGATGGATATTCATATAATCCGGCTTTGTCAAATAATGAACACTTTTCAAAAGAGAAATTTTTCTTTTTCGATTTTTCTGTCGGTTTGTTATGGGCGAAAATAAAAGATAAAAATAATGCAATAGAAGCTGGTATGGCTCTTTCTCATCTAAACAAACCAAAACAGTCTTTATTTAATAATAAGGATATTCGCTTAGACCAAAAATTTTTAGCTCATTTTAATTTAAAAAAAGAAATAAAAAAATTTGGTAATATGTCCGGGTGTTTTGTTTATGCGACAAG
>DAOLWT010000217.1:0-3851 GCA_035421345.1 Bacteroidales bacterium | reverse complement strand
GTTATATCTATTTTTTCAGATATTAAGTTAAGATTAACAAAGAGGGAATAAAACTTAACAATTATTTAACATTGCGTATTATCCTAATATCCATCGTAGGAAAAGAAAAAGGCAACCGGAAAGTACAATAGTTACTGGCAGTGTTACCAGCCAAGCTAATCCAATATTTTTAATGGTCTTTCCTTGTAGGTTCTTCAAACCATCTTCGGCTACCATGGTTCCGGCTATTCCTGAACTTAACACATGGGTTGTACTTACAGGAAGTCCTAAAACCGAGGAAGCACTAATGGTGCTGGCAGCAATAATCTGACTGGTTGCCCCCTGGGCATAAGTCATTGGAGTTTTCCCAATTTTTTCACCAATAGTCATCACAATACGTTTCCATCCTATCATGGTCCCTAATCCTAACGAAAGCGAAATCATTAATATGACCCACCAAGGTGCAAACTCGGTATGCGATTTAATTGACGAGATTTGTTGTTTTATTTGTTTTATCTTTTCTTCAGTAAGAATCTGATTATTATCGTTTATAGAAGTAATAAACTTTTCGGTACTTTTAGAAATTAAGAGGATATCTCTTCTTATTTCGAAATGAATTTCTTTAGGGATTTGATTAAATGCCTGTTTATTTTGTAAAATTTGTTGTAATGTGTCAATTTTGGTTTGTAATACAACATAATTAACCGCTTGTTCCTTATTTAAGCTTAAGGTATCTATGTTAGACAATGTATTTTCTATAACATTTAAATTCGAATACAAGGCAGCAGGGTTTTTACTTGCATCTAAAGCAAAATAACCTGGAACAATACCAATCAATATCATCATGACTAAGCCTACCCCTTTTTGTCCGTCGTTAGAGCCATGAGAAAAACTCACTGCCGTACAGGAAAGAACCATAATAGAGCGAATCCAAAAAGGAGGAGCTTTTGAGGTGGGAGGTTTTTTAAAAATGGTTTTATTTTTTACAATTTTTTTAAGCACAATCATTAACAACATGGCAACAAAAAAACCAAAAAAGGGAGAAACGAGTAAGGAAATTCCGACTTCTTCCACCTTATGCCAGTTTAAGGCAACACCGGTACTTCCCGGCAAAAACATATACGCTAATCCTACTCCGAATATGGAACCTATTAATGTATGAGAGCTGGAAACCGGAATGCCGAAATACCAGGTTCCTAAATTCCAAATAATAGCAGTAAATATTAAAGCCATTATCATGGCAATTCCATGCGACATATTCGCATCAACCAATGCTTCTACCGGTAAAAGGTTAACAATTCCCATGGCTACAGCGATACCGCCAAAATAGACTCCAATAAAATTCCATATACCCGACCATATAACAGCAATCCTGGGTTTCAACGAATGTGTGTAGATAACCGTAGCTACAGCGTTTGCTGTATCGTGAAAGCCGTTTATAAATTCGAAACCGCATGCACAAAGCAAACAGATAATTAAAAGAAATGATAACCCAAAATCTAAGTCAAACATGTAGTATATAATAGTCTATAATCATTTTTTTTAATGTTTCGTAATAATTAACTCTAAATAAGGTATTACGAATGTTAACAATAATAAATAATGTTTTTTAAGCTTTTAAATATTTACGTTATAAATTTATTAATTTAAAATTATTATTCACTTAACATTTACTTAACATTAAATAACAATTTTTGTCGAAAATAATAAATAAAAATAATTAGGATTAAAATAATTTTTAACTAAATATCACCATGGACATAAAAAAAATCTTCGAAGTACTGGTACCTAGACAAAAAGAATTCTATATTTTGTTCGAAAGAGCCTCAGAAAACTTAATTCAAACAGCTGAATTATTAAAAAAACTCATGTCGGCTTCCGACTTTTACGAACAAGAAAATATTATTGTTAAGATTAAAGAATACGAAACCATTGGCGATGGAATAACACACGAAGTATTCGATAGTTTAAATAAAACATTTATAACCCCTTTCGATCGCGACGATATTCAAGACCTAGCTTCTTCTGTTGATGATATCGTAGACTATATTGACAGTGCTTCTCAAAAAATAAGACTTTACAAGCCGAAATCATCGATGGAGGAATTTAAGATGTTAGCCGAAATTATTTTAGAAGCAGCAAAAGAAATACATGAAATAATGAAAGGCTTAAAAAATATGAAACATGCCAATTTATGTATTGATGCTTGTATTAAAATTAATGAATTGGAAAATAAGGCCGATCTTATATATCATAATGCCCTTTCTAAATTATTTGAAAAAGAAACCGATGCCATTGAGTTAATGAAGAAGAAAGAAATATTAGAAGCCCTCGAAAGAGCCACCGACCGTGCTGAAGATACAGCAGATGTTATTAAAACGATCCTTATTAAAAATGCGTAATAACTTTTACTTCATATCCTAATATTTACACTATGGAATTTTTAATTATTGTAATTATCTTAGTCATAATCTTCGATTTTATTAATGGTTTTCACGATTGTGCTAATTCAATAGCGACTATTGTCTCTACCAAAGTATTATCGCCATTAGCAGCAGTCTGGTGGGCTGCATTTTTCAACTTTATTGCTTTTTTAATATTCCCGCTTACTGTTGCAACCACCATTGGAAAAGGTATTGTAAACCCCGATGTTATTAATTTAGCTACCATTGCTGCAGCTATATCGGCCGCAATTATCTGGAATCTTTTAACATGGTGGTGGGGTATTCCATCGAGTTCTTCGCATACACTTGTTGGAGGCTTGGCAGGTGCCGCATTTGCTTGTTCGGGAATAAACGCTATTGTTTTTGCTGGTATTTTTAAAATAGCCATTTTTATCATTATTGCTCCTGTTTTAGGATTTATTGTTTCCTTTTTAATTTCGGCTATTGTTATCTTTATTTCAAGAAACACCTCCCCTTCCACGGCCGACAAACATTTCCGCAAACTGCAGCTGTTATCGGCTGCTGCTTTTAGTTTAGGACATGGTGGTAACGATGCACAAAAATCGATGGGAATAATTTGGGTTGCATTAATTGTAAGCGGACAAGCTACTAAAAGCGACCCTATTTCTTTATGGATTGTTTTAACTTGTCATGCCGCCATGGGATTAGGAACTCTCTTTGGTGGATGGAGAATTATAAAAACCATGGGACAAAAAATTACCGATTTAAAGCCATTCGAAGGATTTTGTGCCGAAACAGCCGGCTCTCTTACATTGTTCGGAGCTACCTTGTTTGGTATTCCTGTTAGTACTACCCATACCATTACCGGTGCGATTATAGGGGTTGGCGCAAGAAAAGGCGTTTCTGCTGTTAAATGGGGTGTTACAGGAAAGATTTTCTGGGCTTGGATATTAACAATTCCTATATCTGCTATTATAGGTTATGTAATGTACTTCTTATTTAATATGTTTAAATAATCTTAACTAATATAATCTTCATTTTATTCTCCGCATTTAGCTTTTTCTAAAACTAAATGCGGAATTTATTCCGAAAGCATAAATGTAAATGAACCATAACATATATGTCATCGGCATAACCATTAAAAATTTAAAATATCCGTTGGAATATTTTAAATTTACAATTGGTATAATAATTAAACGAATGTTATTAATACCTTATACCAATTGTCAGTAGTTCATTTATTAGGAATAATTATCGAACTAAAAAAGGACAGTAAAGCCGAAAAATCAAATTTCTAAGAAATTTATGCAAAAATAGTGTATTCTAATCAATAAATTATTCGTGAGTTAGGGATGAGTTCACAGAGAAGTCACGGAAGTTTACAGAGAACAAGTTAATAAGTGCTTTTCATAGTGTGTCACACTGAGGAGCCCGACGAAGGAGGGCGTCTCGAAGTGGGACCGCTCG
>DAOLWT010000216.1:0-3879 GCA_035421345.1 Bacteroidales bacterium | reverse complement strand
TTTCTTAGAAATTTGATTTTTCAGCTTTACTGTCCTTTTAAGTTAGATAATTATTCCTAATTAATGAACTACTGGCAATTGGTATTAAATCATAATAAAAAAGGGCTTCTAAAAGCCCTTTTTTTAGTTTAATAAATGTATTTTTTAATTTCCCCAAAGGAATGAAAAGAATGTATTTACCCCAAAAGTAGAGGGATTATAGAAATAACTCTTTTCAAAATACGTAAACTTTTTTACTAAATATGCATATTGTGCATAAGGCTGTATGCGTAACTGCATGGTTTTTCCTAAAGGAATACCATAGCTTATATTTACAGTTCCACCTATGGTAAACATGCCTTTTTCATTGTAATGAGGTTCCCAATCTGCATTTTGGAAATCATCGGGGGTAGCTATCTTTTTATTCACTTTAAAAGTCCCAAAATCAGCGGTAATTCCCATTTTTAATCTACGATAAAGACTAAAATAACCTCCCCAATTAAACGTGTTCAAACGGACTTTAATTTTTCTTAATTTAGATTCAGTATCACCGGTAGCTATTCCTTCTGCTTCGGCAATACCATGTTTATTATTCCATCCCATAATCATTCCACCTTCAGGGCTTCCAATACGGTAGTCTATATATAAGCCTTGAAACCATTGTGGTAATTTATATTGTTTCTCCATTGCAGGATTCAATGTGTTAAAAGCATCAATATCTGTTTGTAAGTTTTTAAGTGGTGTAAAAAGATGAGATGCATTCCATCCAATGTTAAAAGCACTTACTTGAGCCAATGTGTTCGTTGTAGAAAATGCAAAACAAACTAGCATAGAGAAGAAAAGTAATTTTTTTGTCATATGTGTTTTTTTAAGTTTATTAGAGCTTAATTTAATAGTACAATGTTATAAATAAAATATGTTTTTGTCAAGCAAAATATGATTTTTTAAGTATGTTTTTATTTTTACCTTTGATACAATTATTAACAAAAACAAAATATTAAACATATATGGGAAAAACATTTGCTGAAAAAATTTTTGGTGCCGAAGCAGGCGCTATCGTATTTAAAAAACCAGATTTAGTTTTGTCGCACGATAATACAGCCAGTATTCATGCTACTTTCGGGAAAATGGGAGGCGATAAGGTTAAATATCCAGACCAACTTATTATTGTCCTCGACCATAATGCACCGCCTACCAATGCAAAACTGGCAAACGATTATCAGAAAACACGCGATATTGTTGCGAAACAAGGAATAAAAAAATTCCATGATGTGGGAAAAGGGATTTGTCATCAGATTGTTTCTTATTACGCTAAACCCAATATGATTATTGTTGGAAGCGACAGCCATACCTGTACTGCCGGTGCGTTTAATGCGTTTGCAGCCGGAATAGACCGCACCGAAACAGCCGGTTTATGGAAACAAGGAGAAACCTGGTTTAGGGTACCCGAATCGATTAAAATTACCTTAAACGGAAAGATGCAAAACGGAGTATATGCAAAAGACTTAGCATTATGGATTATTGGAATGATTGGTTCTAGTGGTGCCGATTATATGTCGATTGAATATCACGGAGAAGGAGTAAAAACATTATCTATCTCAGACCGAATGACACTGGCTAACCTCGCCAGCGAAATGGGAGCTAAAAATGCTGTATTTCCTGTTGATGAAGTATTAGAAAAATTTCTGGGAGAGAAGCCAAAAGGAACATGGGCAGATAATGATGCTCAGTATATGAAAAAGATTGAAATTAATTTAGCTGAAATTTTCCCTGTTGTTTCGGCACCACACAATGTCGATAATGTAAAAGCTGTTTCTCAAGTTCAGGATACTCCTGTTCAACAAGCCCTTATTGGGACATGTACCAATGGCAGACTGGAAGATTTACGCATAGCTGCAACGATATTAAAAAATAAAAAAGTAGCCAATACCCTTCAACTCCTCATTATTCCTGCTTCTAAAGAGATCTATCTGCAAGCCATGGAAGAAGGATTAATTAAAATATTTATGGAAGCCGGAGCCAATATATTAGCTCCATCATGTGGACCTTGTCTGGGAACAGGACAAGGGATTCCGGCCGACGGATATAATGTAATTTCTACTGCCAATCGTAATTTTTTGGGACGTATGGGGAATGAAAAAGCCCATATTTACTTAGCTTCTCCTGCTACTGTTGCTGTTTCGGCAATTAACGGATGTATTACCGATCCGAGAGGAGTAAAAAAAGCAGATAAATTCCCTTTCGAAATAACAGAAAGCCCTACCGTATTTATTAAAAAAGGAGAAGATCGTTATGCCGACAAAGTTTGGAATTATGCCGACATTCATAATTTGAATACAGACCAAATGTTTGCCGGTAATTTAACCTATAATGTAAATAGTTCCGAAGCGGAAAAAATTATGCCTCATCTGTTTAAAGGATTCGACGATTCTTTTGCCGAACGCGTACAAGCAGGCGATATTCTGGTTGCCGGTGCTAATTTCGGTTGCGGTAGTTCGCGCGAACATCCTGCTGTTGGATTGGCTTTTGCCGGAGTAAAAGCAGTTATTTGCAAATCGGTAAATCGTATTTTTTATCGTTCATCTGTAAATCAGGGATTGCCCATATTAGTGGTTCCCGATGCTGTTGATGCCTATAAACAAGGAAATAAAGTAAATATCGATTTTTCGAAAGGAGAAATAAGCATCGAAAATAAAATTTTTAGTTTCGCTCCGTTACCCGAAAAACTCATGGCTATATTTGATGCCAAAGGATTGGTAAACTATGTAAAAAAATAAATGAACGTAAATAATTCATTCGGAATGAAAGAAAGTATTGAGAATTTTGTAGATTCTATAATCCCATGGCTTTTAAACCATGGGATAAGAATTGTTTTTATTGCTGTTTTTGCATATATCTTAATTCGTATTTTAAATAAATTTATTGAAAGAGCGGTAAGGCTTGCCGTTGTCGCAGATAGTCAGATTTCGCCGGATTCAGAGAAAAAACGAGAAGAAACACTTATTCATATATTTAAATTTACTATTAAAGTTGTTATTTGGATTATTGCAGGCTTAATGATATTAGAAGAGTTTGGTGTGCAAATAGCCCCTATATTGGCTGCTGCAGGTATTGTGGGGATTGCTTTCGGATTTGGAGGACAATATTTAATAAAAGATATTATTTCGGGACTTTTTATTATTCTGGAAAATCAATATAGGATAGGCGATATTGTTGCGTTCGATAAAGTTAGCGGCTTAGTAGAGAATATTACCTTGCGAAAAACTACCTTACGCGATATGGATGGCACGGTACATCACATTCCACATGGAGAAGTAAAAACAGTATCTAATTATTCCAAAGATTTTTCGCGCATAAATTTAAATGTAGACATTGCATATAATTCCGATTTAGAAAAAGTAATACGACTTGTAAATAGGGTAGGACAAGAATTATTTAACGATGATAATTTTAAAGAAATGTTAGTAACCCCTCCGCAGTTTTTAAGAGTCGATAATTTAGAAGATTCCTCTGTAGTTATAAAAATTGTTGCCGATACCAAACCATTAAAACAGTGGGAACTTACCGGCGAACTCCGAAAACGCTTGTTGATAGCCTTTAATAAAGAAGGTATAGAAATACCATTTCCACAAAGAGTAGTGCATAATTTAAAGTAAATCTAAATCTTCAATATAATAAAAAAATAATTTTTGTATAAGACAATGAGTTTGTAGGTAAAAAAATTATAAAATCGCTTATGTCATTTGAAATCAAAGAGTATGTGTTTTTTTATTGTGAAAATTTAATATATTTGGGTGTCATTTAGCACCTTTTAAAGGAAAATATTAATATAATAAAACCAAAAATTATGAAAACAAAAATCTTCTTAACTCTCCTTTTATTATTGTTTAAAGGGATAAG
>DAOLWT010000215.1:0-3917 GCA_035421345.1 Bacteroidales bacterium | reverse complement strand
GAACATTGGAAACCTGCCAGGCGGCAGGCTGGTTGTGTATTGAATACCTGCCAAGACAGGCGCGTTACAATGCTTTAAACACGCATGAAACAATGTGACGAGCGAAATCAAGTGGCAATATCATGATAAAAACAATACTTCTCACAAAAAAACATGAATCATTCGAAATGTTTTTTGAGGAAATTTTTTGAAAAATATTTTTGGGTGAAGTATTGTCAAAGTCACGAGATGGCGAAAATGGTTTTAAGTGCCTAAATTATTTAAAATTTAAAGTAAAAAACAAGCCATTATAAATATGCAAATGAATTGAGTTTATATGTATTTTTTTATATATTTGCATTTAGCACATTGAAAAAATATTTTATGAGATATCTTTTTTGGTTTATTACTTTATTATTATTTACAAACACATCTGCAAACGCATCTGTAAGAAATCCGGACAACTTGGATTCTCTTATAAAATCAAAGATAAAGGAATATACTAAAAAAATTAGAAAAGCCGATGTTTACGAAGCAAAAACAGAACAAACACTTTTAAAAGTTACCAACTATAATATTGAATCAAGAAACTTTTTAGATAGTGCTCTTGCTATTTCAAAAAAAGCAGAATCCGACAAAAAAAATATTGATCAATATATAACGCTTTTTAACCATTATTATTTTTTAAGTTCTTCTCTTTCCCAAAAAGCCGATTCGCTTTATAAAAAAGCACTTTTGTTAAGAGATTCTACCAACCGATATTACAAGGAAGCCGAAGCATACTACTTTGAAGTTGCCGAAGAATACATTAAACTTCAGGAAGCCGAAAATGAAGAAGAAACGCCTGTTTATTATGTGATACAAGTTTGTGCTGGAAAAATTGAAAAAGAAGAAATGGAAAAAGTAAAATCTGAAGTTAGCATAATTACCCCTTCCGATGGAATAAGACGCTATATTGTAGGCAGTTTTACTTCCGAGCGCAAAGCAATTGAATACAGAAAAAAAATGATTGATTTGGGATTTAAAGATTCATTTATTCGTACACTAAATTCATTAGAATACTAATATCGCTTTATTTAGGAATAAAATAAAACGTTTCTCCCGTTTCACTTCTCATTAAAATCATCGATTTTATTTTTAGTTCATCTATATTAAAATCACGATAAGACCCGTTTTCATTTAATTCTAACACCTTTGAATTTTCTTTTAACACCCAAATTCCTTCTTTCCGTTGCGATTGTATGCCACCTAACAAATAGGTTTCAACATACCCATTATTATTCGACAATTCTAATTCATAATTTTTAAATTGATTATGAAAATAGTTGGTGCTGTCAATATCATTTATATAATATTTCTCTAGCACCCAAGCTTTTTGAATTCTGTTGGTATAGTTGTATTTTCGGCATGAAACCGTTATTACAATGACAGATAAGGCGATGAAAAAAATACTATATTTTAAGATGCTTCTCATTTTCATACGTTTTAAATTATTTCGTTTAACTTATATTCAAATTTACAAATTATTTTTAATAGCAGTGTGTAAAAATAAAAATTATCAAGCCCTTGTTTTACCAGCTATTAAATAAATATACTCTTTTTTTAAAAAATAACGCCATCTATATTTTATGAGGATGTTATTATTTGAGCAAATTGTTTAGCAAACTCAAATTCAGGATTAACAATTTGATCAATATTTATTGCTTTTAATACTGTTTCATGTAATGGGCTAAATGCTCTACTAATTAATTTTTTCGCACCTAGTTCTTTTAGAATAGCTGTTGCTTTTATAGATGTTGCAAAATCTTTACCAATAGCAACAATAACAACATTTGTATCTTTTAATGGCAGTGTAGATGCAGAACTTCGTTCTGTTATATCCATACAAACAGCATGTGTTATCTTGTCTTTTATTTCTTCAATTTTATGCATACTTATATCGATTCCCAATACTTCGTGACCTGATAAAGTGAGTTGTTCTGCTAAAAGAGCGCCAAAATTACCCATACCTACTACAATAAATTTCATAATGCTTAATTTTAATTTGTAAAAATACTTTCTGAAGGATAGCGATAATGTAATGTTTTCACTTTTCTGATAAAAGCGACCAATATGGTTAACGTCCCTATTCTACCTATAAACATAAGTAATATTATTATGCCTTTCCCAAAATCCGACAAATCCGGTGTAATTCCCAAACTTAATCCAACCGTTGAAAAAGCAGATACTGTTTCGAATAATAAAGGGATAATTTCTTTATTGGGCTCTGCATACGAAAGTAATGAAAACCCAATTCCAATAATTAAGATCGACAAGAAAATGATTGCATAAGATCTTCGAATAGACATATTGGAAATTTCTCTTTTAAAAACTTCAATTCTATCTTTTCCTCTAGCAATACTAATAGCATTTAAACAAGCAACAGCGAAGGTCGTAGTTTTAATACCCCCTCCGGTAGATCCGGGAGAACCTCCCACCCACATTAAAAACATAACCAGCAATATGCTACCATGTGAAAGTGTAGAAAAATCAATGGTATTAAATCCAGCAGTACGAGAAGTAGCAGAAGAAAATAAAGCCGTAGCAAAAGCACCCCAGCCTTTAGATTCGTAAAAAGCATTGTTATTATCGAACATTAACAAAAATAACATTCCTAAAAACAACAACAGAAAAGTTGTACGAACTACTATTTTAGAGTTAACATTTATTATACGAGGTTTATGTTCGAATTTTTTTTGAAAAAATATAATTTTAAAAATATTTTTAACAAAATGTTTAAAGGCCGATAAATAATTAAAAACAATAGGGAAGCCTATTCCTCCAATAATAATAATAAAGGCGCAAATGGTATGTAGGGTATAATTATAGCGAACATTTACATTATAAAAGCCATCGGATAGCGTAGAAAAACCAGCATTACAAAAAGCAGAAATAGAATGAAAAATGGAGAATTGAATTTGATGATTAACCGAAGAAAAAAGTAAAGACGGCAAGGTATAAAAAATAGCTATAGCGCCTACTCCCTCAACAATAAATGTTACAATTACAATACGAAAAACAAATTTAAAGACCTCTCCCATTTTTTCGGTACTAAAAAAATCTTTCAAAAAAAGCTGATCTCTGTATGAAGAACTTCCTGTAAAGAAAAAGCCAAAAAAGCAGGTAAATGTCATTATTCCAAGCCCCCCAATCTGAATAAGTAATAAAATAATATTTTGCCCCATAGGTGTAAAACAACTTGCGGTATCAACTACTATTAAACCAGTAATACAAACAGCACTAGTTGCAGTAAAAAAAGCATCTAAAAAAGATATTCCATTGGTTGTACAGTTAGGCAACAATAACATCCCTGTTCCAAATAAAATAACAAATAAAAAACTAAAAATAAATAATTTAGCAGGAGGTATATTTAATTGATCAAACTTCATCAACTTTTTAACCACTTCAACAAAAAAAGCGATTAATAGGGTTGCCCAGACGACAATGTTAGATTTTAAAATACTCAAATAGGGAGCTTTTATAAAGAAACTTTCGAGTAAGAAATAATTAGCAACATAAACAAATAATAAAATAAAAAAAAGAATAGCAGAGGCGATAGTAACAATTCTATTTTTATTTTTTTGACTATACGACAAAATGAATTCAATGGTATTTAAATAAAATAAAACACCTAAGGCTATATAGAAAAAACGATTTAGAATAGCTTGATTATACGCTGATTGAATAAACCCAATATTATAGATTAAAGCAAAAAAAGAAATTAATCCTATGTAAAAAATAAGATTCCCACACCAAGAAACTATTCGTTTCTGCCATCGACTTATAAATATTTTATTTATTACCATTGTCAGAATTCAATTTAAGCAAAACTACGTAATTTTTTAAAAAATAAACTCTTTCATTTTTAACAATCTTTAATAAATAATATAGAAATCTCT
>DAOLWT010000214.1:0-3927 GCA_035421345.1 Bacteroidales bacterium | reverse complement strand
CGGCTCCCATACCAATAGAAGTAGATACTTTTCCAGATACACCGAGGAAAGGGCAAATACCTAAAAATTGGGCAAGAATAACATTATTTACAATGAGTGCTAATATTATAATTTTAATTATTTCCATAACTTAAATTTTTTTAGTTTTTTGCTCTTAATTTATTTACGATTGCTATAAGGTAGCCATAAGTTAAAAATGCTCCCGGAGGTAATATGAATAAAAGAATTGTCTTCGTATTTTCAGCAACAAGTTTTATGTCAAAAATAGATCCGTTTCCAATGAGCTCTCTTATAGCTCCCATTAACGTAATTGCTAAGGTAAAACCCAACCCCATTCCTATACCGTCAAGAATAGAAGCGATTACATTGTTTTTTTGAGCAAAAGCTTCGGCACGACCTAAAATAATACAGTTTACAACTATAAGTGGAATAAAAATTCCCAGTGTTTTATATATATCAGGGAAATACGCTTTCATCGATAAGTCGACGATTGTAACAAAAGTGGCAATAATTACAATAAATGCAGCAATACGTACTTTATCGGGTATGAAATTCTTAAGAAGTGAAATAAAAAGGTTTGAAAATATCAATACAAAAGTGGTGGCTGCACCCATTCCTATTCCATTAAAAGCAGCCGTAGTAACGGCAAGTGTAGGGCAAGTACCTAGAACTATGACAAACGTAGGGTTTTCTTTTAACAATCCGTTTGTTAAAAATTTCAAATTACTCATCGTTGCCTCCTGTATTTAATTGTTTTTCATAATTTTTCATATATCCATCATACGCTTTTTGAGTAGCATCACAAAAAGCTCTTGATGTAATAGTGGAAGCCGAAATAGCATCTACTTCACCACCATCTTTTTTTACCGTCATTTTAAAATCTTTGGGGTTTTTACCGTTAAACTGGTCTTTCCATTTGGTTTTCATTTTATCACCTAATCCAGGAGTTTCTTTTTGTGTAAGTACCGCAATGCTATTGATGGTGCCATCAACTTTAAAGCCAACCATTAAATCGAAACGACCGCTAAATGCTTTAGTCGTAAAAGTTTTTACAGCACAACCTACCGCTTTTTCACCAGATTTAGCTATGTAATACGTTAAGCCTTCAATTTCTTTTGCCTCTGTTGTTGGGTCATTATCAAATTTTGGTAAAACATTTTTTAATGCATCAATTTCTGCTTTTTTTTGAGTTTCTGCTATCGGCCCCTTTGTTGCTTGATAAACAAATCCGAGTGCTGCCGACATAAACAGAGAAATAAAGAACAAACATAAAATCATGTTCTTGACAGATGATTCTAATTTTTTAGCCATTATTTATTACCTCCCCAAATTTTTTAGGTTTAAAGCCTTTATTAATTAAAGGAACTACTGCATTCATAATGAGAATAGCAAATGAAACTCCTTCGGGATAAGCTCCCCAAACACGTATTAATACGGTTAAAAGTCCACATCCTAGTCCAAATATAAGCATTCCGGTTTTCGACATGGGCGATGTAACCATATCTGTTGCCATAAAAATAGCTCCCAGCATTAATCCTCCGGCCAATAAATGAAAAACAGGGTCTATATATAGGTTGGGATTAATTAAGTAGAGAATTCCTGTAAATATAAATACGGTTAAAATAAATGAAACAGGAATATGCCAAGTAATTATTTTACGAAATATCATATAGATACCTCCTAAAATAATAGCAAGTGCTGAAACTTCACCAAGCGAACCACCCATATTACCAATAAACATATCCACGTAAGAAGGTATTTTGGTTGTTATATCGCTCATGCTGTCACCTTTGGCTAATCCCTCTTTTACAACTCCCAACGTAGTTGGCCCGGTAAGTGCATCAACCAAAACGGTTCTGTTAACCGATGGCAATGGCCATGATGTCATATCGACAGGGAAAGAAATAAGCATAAAAACACGACCTACCAGTGCAGGATTAAGCGGATTTTTTCCAAGTCCGCCAAACGTCATTTTGGCTACCCCTATTGCAACAATAGCACCAATAACCATCATCCATATAGGAAGATTGCTAGGTACGTTTAATGCAAGCAATAGTCCTGTAATTACAGCAGACCCATCATTTACAGAAGGTGCTTGTTTAAGGATAAATTTCTGTATTAGATATTCGAAAATGATACATGATACGATTGCAACACTTGTAATTATTAATGCACCAATACCGAAATACCAGAATGATACCAAAGTGGCAGGGATAAGTGCCATGACAACCCCCCACATAATTTTTTTTACATTTTGATCGCCATGTAAATGAGGTGATCCGGAAACAGTTAATGTATTTGTCATATTTAAATTATTTTAAACGAGCTCTTATTATTTGTCCCACTTTATTTTTTGAAATTCTAATGTTATCAAGTAATGGACGGCCTGAAGGACATGTAAAAGAACAAGAACCACATTCTATACAATCCATTACTCCGTGAATTTCGGCCATTTCTTCTTTATTTATTTCGGATGTTTGCGCTATTAAATATGGAGATAAGCCCATAGGACATACAGACACACATTTAGCACAACGTATACAATTATATATAGCTACCCTTTTTGATTCTTTTTCAGGCATTACGAGTAATCCGGACATCCCTTTAACAACCGGTATTTCTAAAGAATTAACAGCTTTTCCCATCATAGGGCCACCATTAATTATTTTTCCAGAATCGTCCGGTAAGCTTCCAGCTTCATCTAAAAGTAACGAAACCGGTGTTCCTATACGGGTTAAAAGATTTGTTGGGTTTTTAACTGATTTTCCGGTAACGGTAACAACACGTTCTATTAAAGGTTTGTTTTTTTGAACAGCTTCATAAACAGCATAAGCAGTACCAACATTTTGAACAACACAACCCACTTCTATCGGGAGTTTGCCTGATGGCACTTCTCGTCCAATTATAGCTTTAATTAATTGTTTTTCTCCGCCCTGTGGATATTTTACTTTTAACGGGCAAATTTCAATTCCATTATATTTTTTCGAAAGATTGGTAAGATGTTCAATTGCATCCGGTTTGTTGTTTTCAATACCTATATATGCTTTTGTAACCTCTATCGATTTCATTATAATTTGTATCCCAACCATTAGCTCATCTCCTTTTTCAATCATAAGGCGATGGTCTGACGTTAAATAAGGTTCACATTCAACCCCGTTTATAATAAGACATTCCGCTTTTTTTCCTTTAGGTATCATTAATTTAACATGTGTAGGGAAGGTTGCACCTCCTAATCCAACAATACCGGCATCTTTTATTTTAGCAATTATTTCTTCTTTAGAAAAACGGATATCAGAAATTAAATTATTGCTTTTGTCAATATTTTCTAGCCATTCGTCGCCTTCTACATCAATAAAAATAGATTTTCTTTTATATCCACTGGAGTCAATAGCTTCGTCAATTTTAGCAATGGTACCCGAAACAGGGGCATGAATATGGGAGGAAATAAAAGAAGAACTTTCTGCTATGAGTTGTCCGACTTTAACTTTATCCCCTTTATTTACTATCGGATTTGAGGGAGCACCTAGGTTTTGAGAAAGCGGTATAATAGCAGTTTTGGGTAAGGCTAAAACTTTTATAGGGCTTTTTTCAGATAGTTTATTCTCTTTTGGATGAACACCACCAATTTTAAATGTTTTCAAAAGAATATCCTCCGGTTTTTAATTACTGTTTATAAATAAGGTTTAATTTGCTATTACTTCTTCTGTTTGTGAATCAGCTGTTTTTATCTTGCGTTCCGGAAAATTAACTTCCCAAATGGCATTCGTAGGACACGATTCAACACATTTCCGACATAAAGTACATTTTTCAAAGTGGATATATGCTAAATTATTTTCTAATGTGATAGCTTCAAATTTACATTCTTTAACACATTTACCACAGCCAATACATGCAACTGCACAATTTTTCTTTGCAGGAGCTCCTTTT
>DAOLWT010000213.1:0-3952 GCA_035421345.1 Bacteroidales bacterium | reverse complement strand
ATTTTTTTATTACCTATATTCTTATTTTTTATTATATTTATATTTTAAAAAATTACAAGTAGTATAAACGTATAATATTTTAAAGGCCTACAGCTTAATAATTTTAAATTTGCATAAAGATTAAAAAAAATATTATATATTTACTTAAATATTAATTATTTATTAAAATTCAATACGTATAATGAAATCGATGGTTGACAGTTCGTTGAAGGAATTATTAAAAAAAATATTCGGGTTTGAATCTTTTAAAGGGGATCAGGAAGATATTATTAAAAGTGTATTGGCCGGAAAAGACACCTTTGTTATAATGCCAACAGGGGGAGGAAAATCAATGTGTTACCAATTGCCTGCATTAATAAGTGAAGGAACTGCTATTATTGTATCACCACTTATTTCATTAATGAAAAACCAAGTCGATGCCATTCGAAATTTCGGAGCCGACGAAGGAATTGCTCATTTTTTAAACTCCTCTTTATCAAAACAAGAAATTACAGATGTAAAAAAAGATCTTACAGAGGGGAAAACGAAACTTTTATATGTTGCACCGGAATCTCTTACCAAAGAAGAAAATATTGATTTTTTGAAAGAAATAAATATTTCTTTTTTTGCTATTGATGAAGCCCATTGTATTTCGGAATGGGGACATGACTTCCGACCTGAATACAGAAGATTACGTCCAATTATTGAAACCATTGAACAAAAAGTACCCATTATTGCATTAACTGCTACTGCTACTCCCAAAGTACAATTAGATATTCAGAAAAACCTGAATATGATGAATGCCAATATTTTTAAATCGTCATTTAACAGGTCTAATTTATACTATGAAGTACGTCCTAAAAATACTGATGTAAACAAAGAAGTGATTAAATATGTTCGTCTACACCAAGGCAAATCAGGAATTATTTATTGTTTAAGTCGTAAAAAAGTAGAGGAACTTGCAGAAACATTACAAGTAAACGGAATAAAAGCATTGCCTTATCATGCAGGACTCGATTCCCAAACGCGGGTTGCAAATCAAGATAAATTTCTAATGGAAGAAGTAGATGTTATTGTAGCAACTATTGCTTTTGGTATGGGAATTGACAAGCCTGATGTTCGTTTTGTGATTCACTATGATATGCCTAAAAGTTTAGAAGGATATTATCAAGAAACCGGACGCTCCGGTAGAGATGACGGAGAAGGAAACTGTATTGCTTTCTACAGTTATGATGATATTCAGAAACTGGAAAAATTTATGAAAGGCAAACCCGTAGCAGAGCAGGAAATTGGAGGTCATCTTTTAATGGAAGTGGTTTCTTATGCAGAGTCATCTGTTTGCAGAAGAAAACAATTATTGCATTATTTCGGCGAGATTTTCCCCAAAGAAAACTGTCAAAACTGCGATAACTGCTTACATCCTAAACAAAAATTCGAAGTGCAAGATTATGTACTAACTTTACTTGAAACAGTATTAGCAATAAAACAATTATACAAATCGAAACATGTAATAAATGTATTAATGGGGAAAAATTCTGCTACCATTAAAGCATGTAAACATAATAAACTGGATGTATTTGGAAAAGGCTGCGAAAAAGACGAACGTTTTTGGAATTCTGTTGTTCGTCAGGCTCTCATTGAACGTCTTCTTATAAAAGATATTGATAATTACGGTATTTTAAAAGTAAGTCAGGAAGGTTTAGATTTTATGGATCATCCTAAATCATTCATGATAACACTCGATCATGATTATGAAAATACCGAAGATGATGATTTTTTTGCAGCAGGAGGACAAAAAACGAGTGCTACCGATAAAGTTTTGTTTGCCTTACTTAAAGATTTAAGAAAAGAGATTGCAAAAAAACAAAATCTTCCTCCATATGTCATTTTTCAAGACCCCTCATTGGAAGATATGGCGATTCAATACCCTGTTACTGTTGAAGAGTTAAAACAAATGACCGGAGTTGGTTCTGGAAAAGCAATTAAATTCGGCAAACCTTTTATTGAATTGATTGCAAATTATGTTGAAGAAAATGAAATTGAACGTCCGATTGATTTGGTAGTGAAATCGGTTGTAAATAAATCTGGAATAAAAGTATATATTATTCAAAATATTGATCGTAAGATGTCGTTAAACGATATTGCCGTTGCAAAAGGGCTCACCCTCAACGAAGTCCTTACAGAAATAGAAAGCATTGTTGCATCGGGTACAAAGGTTGATATAGGTTACTATATAGATGAAATAATTGACCGAGATAATCAAAGCGAAATTTTTGATTATTTTCAACAAGCTGATTCCGACTCATTACAAGATGCCATGGTAGAACTAGGAGAAAACATATACTCTCCCGATGAAATTAGAATGGTCCGTATAAAATTTATGTCGGAAATGGGTAATTAATACCGATTGCATAATTTAAAATATCCGTTGGACTATTTTAAATTTACAATTGGTATAATATTTTATTCCCGCATTTTTTTAAAAGAAAAGAAAAATATTCCTTTTGTATAAGGTATTTGTTTATTTTTGTAGTTCAAAAAAAATAATTAATACACTATGGAAAACGAAAATATTATCAATAACGAAGCATCTGCAAATAATTCAAGTGAGGAAAAAAAATGCGACACTAAGAAATGCAGAAGTTGTTTAAATTTAATACTAAACATAATTGCCCTTACCGGTGTTATTGTTCTTTTTATATTATACTTTTCAGGGAACAAATGTCAAAATAAAAACATGGCATCTAAAGCCAACGGAGCCGGCTTATCTATTGGATACATCAATTCCGATTCCCTTATGAAAAATTACGATTTTGTAAAAGCTTTAAAAGATTCTTTTGAAATAAAACAAAAAGCAGCAGAAGCTAATTTTTCAATACAACAAAAAACATTTGAAAACGAAGTATTAGCATACCAATCAAAAGTAAAAGCAAATACACTTTCAATAGAACAAGCTACTGCTACAGAAAAATTGCTCATGCAAAAACAAGAAAATTTATTAAAATTGAAAGATGAGCTTACTCAAACCCTTGCTGAAGAAGAAGCTAAAATGAGTATAATGATTCAAGATACGATTATTAGTTATATTAAACGATTTAACACCGAGTTTAATTACGACTATATTCTTGGCTTTTCTCAAGGTGGCGGTATATTATACGCTAACGACAGTCTTGATATTACAAAAACTATTCTAAAAGGAATAAATAAAGAATATAATAAATAATAATTTATTTTTTTATACCCCTTATGAGGAATTGTTTTTTTATAATTCTCTCTTTATTTATTATTGCTTGTAACAAACCGAAAAAGGTAATTGAAGAGACTTATCCAGACAATTCACCTAAAGTAGAAAAATATTATATTGAAAAAGAATCTTCGAAAGAATTGATTAAAGAGATTCGATATTACCCTAACAACAAAATTCAAATGGAAGGGAAATATAAGAATAACAAAAGAAACGGAGATTGGATTTATTATTTCGAAAATGGAACTATTTGGTGCGAAGGCTCTTTTTTAGATGGGGTAGACCACGGTCAAAGAATTGTGTATTATGAAAACGGTCAAAAAAGGTATAGCGGTTCATATATAAAAGGAAAACAAACGGGCGTATGGAAGTTTTGGGATGAAGCCGGTGATGTTCAAAAAGAAATCGATTTTAACCAAGCCGATTCTGTTTCAACAGATAATTTATGATGAATGATCAACAATTATAACCCATTTCCCCTTTATTTTTTCCCAAATTAACGAATAATATCCTTTTAACTCATCATTTACTCTTTTTAGTTCCCATGAACCGGTTACTAAAATAAGTTTCCTGCTTAAGCTTGTTATCTTTATATCTCCAAAAAATAGAACACCCATCGCTGCTTTGTCGGGATATGATTTTTGGTATTTTTCCAAAGTGGCTTTCCACCCATACGTAATACCGATTGCATATATGTAATAGTCCAATAAATTGAACCATAACATATAT
>DAOLWT010000212.1:0-3958 GCA_035421345.1 Bacteroidales bacterium | reverse complement strand
AATATTTTGGCTGCTTTCAAAACTATTGCTAATTTGCAACCTGAATAGTTACAAATATTTTAAAGAATATCGTTTTGGATTTGAACCGGAAGTTACAGCAAAAATTTCAAGATTTCCCAAAATAAGAATTTACGAAGTTGGCATTTCTTATTATGGTAGAACATATGAAGAAGGTAAAAAATAAATTGGAAAGACGGATTTAGAGCTATATGGTGTATTTTGAAATATAATGTTTTTAACAAATAATATATACAAGCAATAATTATAACTATGACAAGTAAAAATAAAAACAGTAATTATAAACTCTTAATATTACTTAGTTTTTTATTTTTTGTTTTCAATTATTTTTTAACCTTTAATATTTTCAAGTTCGATTTAAAAAATATTATTGGAAGTGATGCGGAAGGGTATTTTCAATACTTAATCTACTTTTTTATAAAACATGATATAACTCATATGCCATATGCCATTCAACTGGATAATGGAATGACATTTGATAAATATACTTGCGGTGTTGCCATATTCGAAATGCCTTTTTTCTTTATAGGTCATTTATATAATAAACTATTTGGAATTACAGATGAAGTTCACTCTATGACCTACGGAATTACTGTTTTGATTGCTTCTGTAACGTATGTATATATAGGACTTATTTTATTGTATCGTATTCTTAGTAAATGGTTTAATAAATTAACTTCCTTATTAACTGTTTTAGCTTTTTATTTTGCAACTAATTTGTTTTACTATACTTTGGTGGTCCCGGGTTATACACATTCTTATTCGTTTTTTGTTTTAACCTTATTTATTTTTTTGCTCGATAAATTTTTAACTAAACCAAATTTATTGAATTCATTATTTTGCGGGTTAACATTGGGGTTAGCTGTACTTATGCGTCCTACTAGCATCTTTTATGCTTTTCTGTTTTTACTTTATGGAGTAAACTCAATTGATTTGCTTAAAAAAAGAATATTTTGGATAATAAAAAATTTAAAATATTTTATTGTTATCGCTATTTTCATGTTTATTGCTTTTATACCCCAAATGCTTTATTGGCATGCTGTTACAGGTAATTATATTGTCTATTCTTATAAATATTCTTACGGTCAAGAAGAACACTTTATTTACTGGAAGAACCCAAAAATTGGCTTAGTGCTTTTGGGCGTTCAAAATGGCTGGCTTGTTTATACCCCTTTGTTTTTCTTGTTTATTGTTGGACTTGTTTGGATGCTTATAAAAAAGCAGCTCAATGCCATCGCTATTACTGTATGCTTTATTTTAATTTTATATGCCAACGCCAGTTGGTGGTGTTATACTTTTTCATGTGCTTTTGGACATAGAGCATTTATTGAGTATTATCCTTTGTTAAGTATTCCTATTGCTTTTTTATTATCGAAAATATTTAATGAAAAACGCAAGGTTTTTGTTAAAGGTTTAATGATTTTTCTTTTGGTTATTTTTTCATTCACTAATTTACGATTATCTTATTTGCATTATAAAGATCCCTGTTGGGAAAGACCTTCATTTACTTGGGTAGACTTTAATAGAGCTTTAAATATTGTTTTTTATATTGTACCTCAAAGTAAAGGTGTTAAATAGTCTTTCTTTTTATAAAAAGAATTATAAAAAATGCTATTAGTGAAATAATAGAAACACCTAATGCAAAAAATATTTTAGAATTAAAATACCTAAACTCAACGTCACTCCTTCCTGTCGGAATTTGAGTACACATAAACCCTTTGTTATATTGCATTATATTAGCACTTTTATTATTTATAGTTACTGTCCATCCGGTATAGTAATTCTGTAATAATGCCAGTATTTGCGTTTCTCTACTCACCACATTCATCTTAATATAATTTGGATTAAAGGATGTAATATAAACGGTGTCTTTTTCGTTAAGCCTTGAATCGGTATTGTTTAACTGATTGTAATCGTCCGATGATAAATACACATTTTTATGGTTTAAATTATTCCTGTTTAAATGTGGTTTCATGGAGTCTTCCGGAAATATGTTGTTGGAAAGAAAAACAGGCGGATTAGCTAGAAACACATCAAATAGTTTAGGCATAGAATCTAAAAGATATTCATATCCTTTAAATTTAATAGGTGCAAAACCATCCCATGCTATTTCTTTATAAAACGTATTCAGGTTCTTCCAAAAAGTGCCTTTGCTATACCCTGCATTATCATTATTCATTAATACCTGCTTTGAAGAAGGAAGTGGAAAATGCTCGGGGAAATCGCAACTTATTTTTTTGGTGTATGCTGCCGTATAGAGCGTTGAATAGGTCGTATATGGCTCATTCACTCGAGAAGCAATTAATAAATCGATACATGTAATAAGAATAATTATTCTCTTTTTAAGAAAAGAATCTTTTACTTTAAATATGGTAAAAATGGTAAAAATCAGAATTACAACTTGAACAATAGATTGAAATGCAATATGTTGCCATATGGTACTTTGTTCTGATGACTTAAACAATCCTTGTTGTATAAATTTTATCATCGATAAATAATCCTGCATTCTTGAAAAAATAACAGCTATTATTAAAATAAGGATAATAGGGAAAATAATAAATACGATCTTTTTTTGTTTATTTTCAGATAACTTAATGTAATAATCGAATGAATACCCTGCCACAATTAAAAAGCTTATTATAACAAATAAGCGGAAAAGACTAGGGAAACGAAAAAATCCCATCATCGGAAAATAATCATATAATATTTTTCGTACCGGTGTATATTCTCCCAAAGCTGCCAATAAACAAAACACACCCCACCAAAAAAAGATTTTTATTAAGGATGTTTTTTTAATAAAAATCGAAAAAATAAAAAAGATAAAGCCCAATAAACCGAAATATATATTGGTCATGGAAAGATCTGTACTAAAAAACGATAATTCTTTAACTACCGCAAAAGGAATTATAAACGAAATAAGACATTGTGGTGATAATGGACAAAATAAGGCCATATCGAGAGGGAGCTTAGCCCCTCGAGTTATAAATGATGAAATTTCGAAAACTGAAAATAAAACCACGGCACTAAAAAGCAAAACAGATAAAAGAAATATAGCGTTTAGTTTTATATATTGTACTAATTTATTTTTCCCCTTTTGTTTAAAGTAAGTGATCAAAAAATAGACAAAAAGTAATAATAAAAAGTAACTTAAAATTACCGTAAAAGCAGGATACCCCCCGGATATTAACAAGAACATAAAAAAACCGGCTATCAATGCATGAATATATTTCTGCGAATAAGTATATTTTAAGAAATACGAAATAATATACGGTACCCATGCAGCGCTTATAATCCAAGTAAAGTGCTGTGCATTCCCTATAATAAAACCTGAAAACATATAAGATGCTGCTATCCATAAGGATGTCCCTTTTGTAAGTAAAAGTGTTCTCCCCAACATAAACATACCCGTCCCTGCCATAAAAACATGCAATAAAAACTCAAATTCGAGTGAATATATATCATACCCCCATATACTTCCAATAATCCATACAAAAGGATACCACGCACCACTTTGCGGATCGGCATGTATAGGGTATCCTAATGTTTGGTAGGGATTCCACCAAGGTAACAATCCATTTTGTAAACATTCACTAACCATATATCGCCAAGGATAATAGCAATCGATCATATCATATTTCATCGAATAATGAAAAGTAGATAATGGCCAGTAGCCGATTATCAATAGTAATAAAAGAAGTATTTGAGGAAAATACCGGAATTTTAAAACTTCATTCAATCTATTTTGAAACTTCTTTTTCATTTTAGTTAAAAACCTCTTCCAATACAATATGAGAGTTTAATGAATGAAATCCATTAACATGAATACAATAATAATTTATTATTTTATTTAACAGTTCTTTTTTAATATCTGATTTAAGATGAATACAAGAAAAGTTATCAAAGGAAGTATTTAAAAGAAGATGTAAATGTTCGCTTATTA
>DAOLWT010000211.1:0-3960 GCA_035421345.1 Bacteroidales bacterium | reverse complement strand
TAAAAAAACTAATTCTTCGTCGATTAAAAGCAGCAACAATTTTATATTGAATTTTAAATTTTTATGATTATCTGTTATAAACCATCTTTTATTTTCTTTAACAATTCCCATATTTTTTTAAAAGCAATTTTGTAAAAATATTTAAACGTTTTGTTTGATTGGTATATGCAACAGCAAATTGAAATATGGAGATAATTGTCCCTAATGCTATAAATAGTATTTTATAAAATAAGTTATCGAAGAATGCTTGAAGCATCCATACCGAAATGATTACAATAAAAATTGATAAAACAAAAACAACCCAAATTGTTTTATGAATACCAAATTTTTTCATTGTTTTTCGGGCAAGGGGGTTTCTTTCTTGATTTATATTAGTTATTTGACTAAAAGTTGTATAACAGTCAAAAAATTTCGAAATAATTATTGTAATAGAAATAAAGTATATTAAAAAGGTCATAGTTCCATGTACTTTTTTGCAATATAGCAAACAATCATACCAAGAGAATTTGAAGATTTTGAATTCACTTCAATTTGCTTAACTAAGTTTTGTGCATTAGCAAAACCTGTTAATAACCCTTTGTAAAATTCTTTACTTTCTTGCCCTTTAAAAAATTCGTCGCATTGTTTCACAAATCCTTCCGGAATTTGATTGAATTGTGACGCATATTCACTAATATATGATGCAGAGGGTAATGTGTCGATTGAAAATCCCATATTATTTTTTTTAAAAAATTATTTTTTCTTAAAATATTTACTATTCTAAATTAAAGAAAAGCAGTTTTTTATATAAAACATTAATAGACTTATTATTTATTTTTATTCTCTTTTGGCAATATCAAATATACGAATTATAAAAATCAATATAAACAAAACTCCTAAAAAAAGAATTCTAAAATGTGCGGAAAACGGGATTCGAACACGTGAGACTTTTTTAATTATTTTAAATTTCGTCAGTGGTTCCTTCGACAGGCTCAGGTACCGGGAAAGACTCAGGCACCGGTAGAGTCTCAGGCACAGCTGCATCGGTGGTTGAGCTTGTCGAAACCACCATTTATTTGTCGAAGCCCAATTCTTTTAAATTATTCTTAATTTCTGTTTACAATGATTTATTCATTCGTGGCTCCTTCCCGAAAATCATTATCCAATTCTTTTTTTATTTCATTTAACAATTGGATTTCACTAGGCAAATATAATTGGTATTGGCTCGCCAATATAGTTTTATTATCTTGTGGCAATGCCAGCTTTACCATTTCGTTGTTTTTGGCAACACATAGCAATATACCTACTGTTGGTGTTTCTTCGAGCAGTTTTACGTGTCGATCTTAGTAATTTACATACATTTGCAATTGCCCGAGGTCTTGGTGTGTTATTTTTTGTGTCTTAATTTCTACAATCACAAAGCATCTTAATAGGCGGTTGTAGAAAACCAGGTCGGCAAAAAATTCATCATCTTCAATCAATAGTCTTTTTTGGCGAGCTACAAATGAGAAACCATTTCCGAGTTCCAATAAAAATTGCTGTAAATGTTCAATTAAAGCAGTTTCTAAGTCTTTTTCATAGTAATGTGGTTTACGATCTAACCCGAGAAATTCAAGTATCATGGGGTCTTTCACAATTTCTTGTGGTGTTTCGGGCAGTCGTTCGTTACGAGCTACCGCCATAACAGATTCTTTGTCGCTACTCAGAATTAATCGTTCGTAAAGATTTGAGTTTATTTGACGTTCCATCTCACGCCCTGTCCAACCGTTTTTCGCAGCCTCTAGTTCGTAATACTCTCTTTTTGAGGCATCTTCAATTTGTATCAATAACCTGTATTGCGTCCAGTTCAATTGCGAACGCAGTGCGTTCGTAATTGGAAATGTTCGGTAAAATTGTCGTGACTGTTCCAAGGTTCGCACTGAAAAACCGGTACCAAATTCTGGTTCTAATTGTTGCGCTAATCCTTTTATCAGATAACTACCGTACTCGGCACGCTCCTTTCCTTGTTGTTCTTCTTCAAAAATACGTTTCCCCAATCTCCAGTACATTTCAACTCTATAAAATTCAACACTTCGTACCGCATTGTTGCGTGATTGACCAATAATTGATTTTATTTCATTTAAAAATATATCTGAAATTTTTGTATTGGATTATTCATATTTTAGCATCTTTAAATTATTCTTTATTTCGGTTTACAATGTTCAGTTTTCTGCAAAAAGCTTGTTCCGGTATTTTTTTCTGAAAAGCAGTTTGTGCAAATATGTTTTTGCGCGTTTCTTCTGGCAAAGCAAGCCATTCTTGAATTGATGGTCTATTCATTCTTCAACTCTTTTAGAATTGGTCTTATAATTTCTTTAATCCATGTTGGCGCCAAATTAAAATCATGTTCCAAATGTTTTATTTTTTCTTTCCTTAACAAGTTTTGAATTTGGAGTATTTCTTTTGGTGTCACCTTATCACTTCCAATGCTTCGCAATGCCTGAATTACCAATTTACTTATTTCACCTATAGCTATCAAATTTTTAGGTGTCGTTTTTTTAAACATTATTTTTCTGCCACAAATATCAATTTTTCGTGGAGCGCCATCTGTTAAAAAAACAATATTCATAGGCATTTGAGTAGACAAACCCAATTGATTAAGTGCATAAACTCCGGTAGGTACTATTCGGGCTTTATCTCTTTTTGCAATTGCTTGAGCTATTTTTTCGATGCTTGGCATAAGTTGTCCAAGCAAAGGGTCTGATGCTGGAATTACATATATGCCTCGAGAAATACGAATAACTTCTCCTTTCTTTACCAAACGCTCCAATGCTTTTCTTACAGCACTAGAATTATTTTTAGCAAGAAAATTTTCAATAAAAAATAGCGTACCTCTCTTGGCTTTTTTTATTTTTACAAGTATTTGTTTTTCTGCTTTTTCAATCATACAAACATTAATTTATTGTCACAAATATAGTATAAATATGTGACAATTTACAATACAACTCAAAATTTATTTGGGTAGTGGATATTCTTAAAAAAATTCCAAACCCTTATAGATTTAAGGATTTGGAAATAAAAAGAATTCTAAAATGAGCGGAAAACGGGACTCGAACCCGCGACCCTCAGCTTGGGATCCGCCAGCTGGCGGACTACCAACTGAGCTACTACTCTACCGAGCATTCCCGAAATAAACTGGAATAATTCGTTTGTAAAACCCCGAATTTCCTTGTGATTTTACAAATCAGGAATATCTCCTACTGAAAATAAAAAATCCCGGAGCATAAATACTAACGGGACTTTCATGTTGAGCGGAAAACGGGACTCGAACCCGCGACCCTCAGCTTGGGAAGCTGATGCTCTACCAACTGAGCTACTTCCGCAATATTCGAAACACAAAAATAAATAAATTATTTTTACAGATATTACTAAGCATAAAAATTTATTTTATGCCTTTTCTTAGTTTGTTATATTTTATATAATAGTTAAAACACATTATTAACGATATTATTAATAATACCACAATAATACCGCCTGCAATATTAATAATCATAATATAATCGGTACTGGACGATAACTCCCTAGATAAAAGATCGTTTTCGTTATTTAAGGTATTAATTTTGGAATCGTATTCCTTAAATTTCTTATCGGCAGTAGAAAATTCTTTAATAATCTTGGAATCAATAATAATTAATTCTTTTAATAAACTTAACGAGTTATCGGTCTCCGACTTATTTAATTGTTTGCCGGGGATATTTATATCTAGATATTTACTGTACAAAAGTTCTCTTCTCGATTTTAAACTGTCGATGGTTTCTGCACTTGCAAAATTTACAAAGCAAATAAATGCTATAAGTGTAATTACTTTTTTCATATATTTATTTTATGTTGTTTTTTCAAAAATATTAAATATTATTCTTAATTCAAAACTTTTATAATGTAGATTTTTGAAATCCGTAAAAAAAGGAAAAAGTTTTAGTGATAAGGAAATTATGTAATTTG
>DAOLWT010000210.1:0-3962 GCA_035421345.1 Bacteroidales bacterium | reverse complement strand
CTTCTTCTGAAAAAATAAGATATTCCGATAAAGAATTACAAGAATTTAAAGTAATTATTCTAAATAAACTGGAAGCAGCAAAACACGATTTGATATTGCTTACAGAAGCTTTTACAACCAAAAACGACAATGACACCAACGATACATCTCCCACTTTTAAAGTATTAGAAGAAGGGTCAAATGTATTGTCTAAGGAAGAAAACAGTCAACTTGCTGCACGTCAGCAGAAATTTATACGTGATCTGGAAAGTGCATTACTTCGTATTGAAAATAAAACATACGGTATATGCAGGATTACCGGAAAATTAATACCCAAAGAACGCTTGTTGATTGTTCCGCATGCTACAATGAGTATTGAAGCAAAACTTAACCAACAAAACAATAAGGGTTAATTTTTTCATGAAAATTTCTGCACCTCTTAAAAGATCTATTCTTATCATTTTTATTGTTTTATTCCTCGATCAATTTCTAAAAATTTGGATTAAAACAACGATGTATCTAGGACAAGAAATTCCTGTTTTTGGAAATTGGTTTATTATTCATTTTACCGAAAACAACGGAATGGCTTTCGGAATGGAATTCGCCGGAGGTTTCGGTAAACTTTTTTTAAGTATTTTTAGAATTATTGCCGTTTCGTTTATTGGATGGTATTTATTTAAATTATCGAACAAAAAAGAAACCCCTTTTGGAGTTATTTTGAGTATATCCTTAATTTTTGCAGGTGCTGTTGGAAATATATTGGATAGTGCTTTTTACGGAATCCTCTTCAATGAAAGCGCATTTCAAATTGCCACTTTTATGCCCGAAGAAGGGGGTTATGCCGGCTTTTTACATGGGAAAGTAGTAGATATGTTTTATTTCCCTATTATTCATGGCACCTTCCCTTCCTGGTTTCCTATATGGAAAGGAGAGGAATTTGAATTTTTCAGACCCGTATTTAATATTTCCGATACGAGCATAACCATTGGAGTTCTTGCATTAATTATTTTTCAACGGAATTTTTTCAATAAGGAGAATTTCCTTAATCAAGAGGAAGATACAACTGTCGATCATGAAATTCTCGATAAAAATAATGTTTCTTCCTAAAAATCTTTTTATTTCTCTTTAATTTTACCCTATGGAAACAGTTGTTAGTGGGATACGTTCAACAGGTAATTTGCATTTAGGCAATTATATCGGTGCATTAAAAAATTTTATAAAAATGCAATATGAACATCGTTGCTTTTTTTTTATTGCCGACTACCATTCATTAACTACGCACCCTACACCACAAGATCTTCATAATAACGTAAAACAAGTTTTGGTTGAATATCTTGCCTGTGGTTTAAATCCGGAAGCTTCCACTATTTATATTCAAAGTGATGTTCCTGAAATATCGGAACTCTATCTTTTAATGAATATGAACGCATATTTAGGCGAATTGGAACGTTGTACTTCTTTTAAAGAAAAAGTTCGTAAACAACCCGAAAATATTAATGCAGGCTTGCTTACCTACCCTGTATTAATGGCAGCCGATATTATTATTCATAAAAGTACAAAAGTCCCTGTTGGAAAAGATCAGGAACAACATTTAGAAATGGCTCGTACCTTTGCCAATCGTTTTAATAGGATGTATAACGTTTCTTTTTTCCCGGAACCATTTGCATTTAATTTTGGAGAACAACTTATAAAAATACCGGGCTTAGATGGTTCTACCAAAATGGGAAAATCGGAAGGAGAAAACAATGCACTCTTTTTAGCAGACGAGCCCGACGTAATAAGGAAAAAAATTATGCGGGCGGTTACCGATAGCGGACCCAAAGAACCCAATCAACTAAAGCCACAAGCCATTGAAAATATTTTTACCTTAATGAAAGTCCTCTCTACCGAAGCGACTTACCAACATTTTAATGAACTCTATAATACCTGCCAAATTCGCTATGGCGATATGAAAAAACAACTGGCAGAAGATGCTATTGTTTTTTTACAACCTCTTCGGGAGAAAATAAAAGAAATACATGCAGATAACGCATATTTAAGAAGAGTGGTAAAAATTGGAGCTGAAAAAGCGCGTGAAAGTGCTTCCAAAACAATAAAAGAAGTAAGACAAATTCTAGGGTATAAAGAATTTTAATAAATAATGATCTTTTTAAATCCCATACTCCCATGAAACCTGTTAAGGGACTAATCCCTTTTGCTATCTGGTTAATACGATTAACGATTGTATTTTTTATTTTTACCGAATTTTTAAAACCCTTGAAAACATTCAATTTTACAAGTATTCGGTTTTATGCATCTATTGCCTTTTATTTATTTGCATCTTTGCTTCTTATAGGTGGTTTTATGAAAAAGCCGAGTATTACTGTTTTGTCGGGATTAATGCTTTTTCTAGCATCTGTTTATGAAATAATTATCCGATCATCATCGGGCATTCTCTCTGAAATTGCTCAATTTTCGGTAATTGCAACAATATCTTTCTATTTTTTTACTGCAGGAAATAAAAAATAATGGCGGAACCTATCTGTACAGCAATAATCCCTGAAAAGGCTGTTTTAATTGGACTCATCACATCTAAACAGGATGAAAACAGCGTGAGAGAATATTTAGACGAATTATCATTTTTAGTTGATACTGCAGGCGCTATTCCGGTACATCGTTTTATACAACGTTTAGAAATACCCGATTCGCGCACCTATGTTGGCTCAGGAAAGTTAGCAGAAATAAAATTTTTTATAAAAGAAAATAAAATTGAGGTCGCTATTTTTGATGATGAACTAAGTCCTTCTCAAATTCGAAATGTTGAGAATGAACTGGAATGTAAAATACTTGACAGAAATAATCTAATCTTATACATTTTTGCTAAACATGCTAAAACGGCTTATGCTAAAACACAGGTTGAATTAGCACAATATGAGTATTTGCTTCCGCGTTTAACACGCATGTGGACCCATTTATCGAAACAACGCGGTGGTATTGGGTTGAGAGGCCCCGGTGAAAAAGAAATTGAAACGGACCGACGTGTAATACGCGACCGTATTTCGTTATTAAAAAATAAATTAAAAATTATTGATAAACAAATGGCAACGCAGCGTGGACATCGAGAAGGACTTGTTCGCGTAGCTCTTGTAGGATACACCAATGTAGGGAAATCTACGATTATGAATTTAATCAGTAAATCGAATATACTTGCAGAAAATAAATTATTTGCCACGCTTGATACGACTGTTCGAAAAGTTGTTATTGGGAATTTACCCTTTTTGCTTTCCGATACGGTTGGATTTATTCGTAAACTACCTGTAGGACTTGTTGAATCGTTTAAATCAACACTCGATGAGGTTCGTGAAGCCGATATATTAATACATGTGGTTGATATTTCTCATTCTAATTTCGAAGAACAAATAAATGTTGTTAATCAAACCTTAAAAGAAATTAACGCTGTTAATAAACCAACTATTTTGGTTTTTAATAAAATAGATGCATTTACTTGTGTAGAAAAAGAAGACGACGATTTAACCCCATTAACAAAAGAAAACATAACCCTGGCAGATTTACGCAAAACCTGGATTTCGAAAGAAAATAATTCTGAAATATTTATTTCGGCTACTCAAAAAACAAACCTGGAAGAATTAAAAATGATGTTATATCAAAAAGTGAAAGCTATTCATATTACCCGGTATCCTTACGATTATTTCCTTTTTTAACTAATTATTTAATGGAAAAAATACTAAGAATTTAGTTCCCTTGTTTAAATTTTTCACTTCTAATTTCCCTTGTATTTGTTCGGTTAGTAAACACACTAATTGCAAACCCAGACTATCGGTATTCTTATAATCAAAATTTGCAGGAAGGCCTTTACCATTATCATCTAACGACAATACTAAAGTTTTATCATCTTTTTTATCTAATAAAATATTTATTTTTCCTTTAGACATCCCTTCAAATGCATATTTAAAAGAATTAGATGTTAATTCATTAATAATTAG
>DAOLWT010000209.1:0-4004 GCA_035421345.1 Bacteroidales bacterium | reverse complement strand
TTCTTCCCTCTCTGTTAAATATGCTGAATTCTAACAAAATAAGTAAACTATTTTGCAAGAATTCTACGCAATTTAACATTCACAGCCAGCCCCGTCCTCGCCTGATTTTCTGGCTTTCGCGCATTTTTTGAATATTTGGCATTTTAATTTTTCGTGATGTTATACTTTTTAAAATTTTTGTTTTTAGTTAAAAAACGCATTGCTGTCCAAGCAGTAATAGGCAGGGGAATAAATTATCAGTGAGTTATAGATGAGCTAGATAGATTGTAATGCCGATAACATAGATGTTATAGTAAAAATTTATTGGACTATTACTTATATACAATCGGTATAAAACTTTTTTTTCTTAAGGATAAAAGGATAGGTTATTTTACATTGCTTTTTACGCGGTAAATGGTATTGTATTTAACATAAAAAATATCTTGATTATGTTTATCCGCTTTATCAGATGAGTAATAAGCCATATTACCATATGAATCAGCTATGTAATACATATCATCACTGGTGGAGTTTACAGGGTCTCCTAAATTATCGGGGTTAGACCACTGGCCTTGTTCATCGAGCGTACTAACAAAAATATCATAGCCTCCTATTCCGTTATGTCCTTTGGAGCTGAAATATAAAGTAGTTCTATCTGACATTAAAAAAGGAGATTCTTCATTATTTTTTGTATTTATTTCTTTTCCTAAATTCTGTGGTTTTGCCCAACGATTGTTTGATAGTCTTTCACTTACCCAAATATCTTTTCCTCCAAACCCATCTTTACGGTCGCTAACAAAGTATAAACTACCTCCATCTTCGCTAATACATGGACTTGTTTCAATATATTTTGAATTAATGTTTATTTTTTGGGCAGAAAATTCTTTATTTTTAAAATCAACCCTATAAATATCATAATTAATAGAAATAAAAATTTCGCTGAAATTCATTTTTTTATTTATTTCTATGAATTTATCGTATTCTTCTTTTATATTAAATGGTTTTTCCCAAGTAGACGTAGTACTGTCGAATCGGGAAAAATAAAAATCTTTGTTCGTAATACTCTGACCTCCTTTTTTGGTTTCGGTAAAGTAAATAATTCCATTATTAAGTTCCGATACGAAAATAGGATATTCGCTGGTTTTTATATTATTAATCTCTTGACTTAATTTATAAATTTCAACAGAGTTCCCTGAATAATTATATGCAATAGATCCACTTGGGTCGTGTCTATTTAAAATACTTTTAGCTTTAGTAATTACCGGCATAATAGTTAGTACCGATAAAAGAATGACGATGGGGAATATATTCGTTTTTTTCATAAATTATTGAATGTTATGAACCGACAAATTTATAGTATAAATATGTCAATGTCAAGTTTTAATAATTATTAATTCGCAAAATATACATTTTTGCAATTTTCTGAATGCGATTCTTCAATTTTACACTTTTTGAATAAACAAAATCTAGGACAAGACTCTCCTCTAAATCCGGTCAGACTTCGACACGTTTTTTTAGTTCGTAGTTATTTGTTTGTTGTTCGTAGTTTTATTTTTTTACACAGATTTCCACCGAGAAGTCACTGAGGTTCACAGAGAACAATGTGATAAGCGAATTTCGTGGTGGGTCACACTGAGGAGCCCGACGAAGGAGGGCGTCTCGAAGTGGGACTGCTCGTAGAAAAACTTAAAATGACAAAAAACATAAGCCTGTGCGATGGGTATGGGTATTATTCTTTATTCGTTTTAAATCCTATTTTTTTACGGTTCGCCTGTTCTAAATGCTGTTGCTTGGATTCTTCAAACTGTTTTATATATTCAAAGATTAACATTATTTTTTTGTCTTGTTTCGTATCGTTTTTAATTAACTGTTCTAACTTTTGTAATATTTCTTTATGAGTTGACAACATCTCATGCATCCTTACAAAAACTTCTATTATTCTATTTCCCATGTTTTCCTGAACATTTTATGTTTGAGTTGACAAAAAAGGAAAAAGATGAACTGGTCGCAAATTGCGACCGGTTCAAGAACCTCAAACATTCCACATCTTTACCACGTGCATTTACTGAATATGGAGTTTTACAAGCCGCCAATGTTCTTAGCTCGGAAAGAGCAGTAAACGTCTGATATTTCTTTTTACCTGCTCATTCAGCCTCTTAGTAGGCACTTCATACAATTCAGCTAAATCATAATCAATCATTACTTTTTTCCCTCTGATTAAAAAGATTTTACTTATTACCACTTCTTCTGGAAGCATTATTTTGTTTACTGATTTATCCATATTTCAAATTTAATTTCCAAAAGTAAAAAAATATTGGATGTCGGCGTCAGTTCGTGCACGATTGTATTGCGCCTGCCTGCGGGTATTCTAGGCTTTATTCATTTTACTGTTATTAATACTTACAACTTTTGCATGCTCTTTTTTAACCGACGTTACAAGCTTTAAAAAAACTACTCTTGTTTGCTGTAATACGCAAGTTTTAAACAACACATTTACTTAACTTATTTAATGTAAAAATATGTCTTTTTCTTTTTTAAAATTAAACTATTAGTCCTGTAATGCAAAAATCCCCGACAACAATCGTTATCGGGAATTTTGGTATAATATCAATTTATTTCGTTGAGAAAATCCTCAGGTTTAAACTCTTGTAAGTTTTTAGGTAATTTATCAAATACACCAAAAGATTCAGCTTGATTCAATATTTTTGATATACTTTCATAATAACCATACAATTTACCTTTTTCAAAGTCATCTAAAGCATTCTTTTTAATTTCATTCGCTTCTTCTATTAGTTGAGTTAATATTTCTTCTATAAAATTTTCCATATTTCAAAATTTTAATTGTCTAAAAGTTTTTTTAAGATTTGTATTTGCTCTTTACCGTTTGTTATTTCTTTCTGCCAACCATTTATTAGGCTTTGTTGATGACTTGGACGTAATATATTCCAATTTGACACATATTTTGAAGGATTTGCTATTTTATCAAGGTGGGTATTAATTCCACGTTTTCCTGTTTGTAAAGTATTGATAGCCTTATTGAGTTCATCAGCACTACGGCCATAGTAGTTTTTCAAAAATCCCGAATGTTTTCCGCCTGCTAATGCTGTTTCATATGCAGTTACCCCTTTAGTAGCTTTGCTATTTATTAAATTTTTAAATAAATTACCTAAGCCTTTAAATTCAGGTAAAGCACCTAAAGAAACCAAACCCGCAAATGCTTCTAAACGACTATCTGTACTTTCTGATTCATATTCGGGGTTGTTGTTTTTTAAATCAGCTTCAATTTCCCACCTACTTACAGCATATTCTGCGAGTCTACGCTCTGCTTTTTTCGACATCGCTTCTACATTTACAGTTTTCAATTGATAATAACCGCCATCGTTATGAGAGACAAGTAATCTCCAACCACTACCATCATGCCACTCTTGTTTACCTGTTAACCTGTTTGTATACCAATCTCTCCCATCAGGATCCACTATCATTACTGGATTATTCGCACAATAAGCATATGGAGACAATGAAGGGTATTTCTCTGCCATTGGGTCAACACTTAACCATATTGATAACTCAGGATTATAATATCGTGCTCCAAAGTAGGAATAACCTGTCTCTTCGTCGCGTTCTTTTCCTGAAAACCTATATGGTGTTAAATAAGTAGTGGTGTTATTTTGCTCTACAAACGATTCCCCAAAAGGTAAGTATTGCAGATGTTGTGTAGTCGTTCCTGCATTACTGCTTATAAATGATGAACTACCTAAATGGTCGCTATGGTAGAAATAACGGTCGGTTTCTGCTGCAGTAGAACTGGGTACTATAGTTATACTTGCAGGATAGGTCGTATTCAGTGTATCAAATCCTGCTTTTCTATCTCCCCTGTGTAACATTACTAATACTTTATTTGCTATATTCGTATAGGTTCCGCTTATAGGTGTTACCGACTGGGTGATGCCTACCGGTGGGGCACTAAAGCCTTTACCTAACTTGGAACATATTCGTTGTCCTTCTATATAGTAATGTTTCGTATA
>DAOLWT010000208.1:0-4026 GCA_035421345.1 Bacteroidales bacterium | reverse complement strand
AACGAAGAAACATTCTGTGCTTCTATATAACAGCCAAAACAAAAGAAAAAGAGAATAAAAAAAAATATTATTTTTTTATAGGGCATGTGCTTGAAATTTCAATACAAATTTATAAAATAATAATGAAAAAAAAGCCAATTATTGTTGGTGAAATAAAAAACCATGTCTATATAAATCAATCTATATAGACATGGTAATTAAATTTTTAAAAAAAATTAAGAAGGTCTTTCGGTTTTTGCTTTCTCAACATGACTATATGCAGGACATTTTTCATGTGTTTTACATGAAGAAAGAATTATACCGAATAAAAACAGACTAACTGCTAATACAAAAAGTTTTTTCATAATTTTACAGAAAAGTTTAAAACGAAATAAGTTTATATCATACAAATATAATTATTTGCCTATAATAAAAAAAATATTTTTTCATGTAATTATTAACAGTCTATAAATAACTATATTGTGTCTATGAATAATATAAATCCGGTGATTGATGAAAGTTGGAAAGAAGTTTTAAGTAACGAATTTCAATCTTCGTATTTTACAGCTTTAAAATTATTTTTGGTGGAAGAGAAGAAACTACATGACGTTTTTCCTCCCGGAGCTCAAATATTTGCCGCTTTTAACAAAACTCCTTTTAATAAAGTTAAGGTTGTTATCATCGGACAAGACCCTTATCATGGCAATGGGCAGGCACATGGCTTATGTTTTTCTGTTGCCGATAATATTAAAAAGCCACCTTCGTTAGTGAATATTTTTAAAGAATTAAATCAAGATTTAGAAATACCTATTCCCCAAAAAGGAAACCTCGAAAAATGGGCTAAGCAAGGGGTTTTATTGTTAAATGCAACACTTACTGTACGAGCTAATCAGGCAGGGTCTCATCAAAATAAAGGGTGGGAACAATTTACAGATAGCGTAATTCGTATTTTATCGGAGCAAAAGTCAGGACTTATTTTTATATTATGGGGTGCTTATGCACAAGCAAAAGAAAAATTAATCGACCTTCAAAAGCATTATGTCTTAAAAGCAGCTCATCCTTCTCCTTTTTCAGCATATAACGGCTTTTTGGGATGTAAACATTTTTCTAAAACCAATGAAATACTTACCAAAATGGGGAAAGACCCTATTGATTGGGATGTAAATAAATAATAAAAATTAACAAGATTAACATTGATTCGAATACTTAAATATATTGTATTTATTCTCTGCATAACAGTGTTCAACCTTGCTTTCTCGCAACAGCAACTTGAATTAAAAATTGTTGTGCCTGAAATTGAAAAACCGATTTTAAATAAATATAAAATAAAAAATGAATTCACCGATTCACTAAGCAGATATTCGGAACTGACTCATTTATTAGTCGATTTATGGAATGATGGATATATTACTGCTTCTGTTGATAGCTTTCGATATGACTCAAATATCATGACTTCGTTCGTTAAAATAGGCAATTCGTTTTCTTGGCTAAATCTTAAACAAGGGAATGCACCTAGCGTATTATTAGATAATATTTCATTTAAAGAAAAGAAATATATTGGCAAAGCGGTAAGTTTTAAAGAGATTGCTAAATTAAATAAATCTATTCTTACTTATTACGAAAATAACGGATACCCCTTTGCTTCTGTTAAATTAGATTCAATCGACTTTATTAATAATGAAATTTATGCTGTATTAAACATAAATAAAAATACTAAAATTATTGTCGATAGTATTGTAATGAAAGGAAAAGCAAAGCTTTCTAAAAAATACCTGAGTGCTTATCTCGGAATAAAATCGGGCGATTTATACGATGAATCGAAGGTTTCGAACATTCCTAAAAAAATTAAAGAACTTCAGTTTATTAAGGAAATAAAACCGCTTAATGTTATTTTCTATAAGGATAAAGCTAAGATTATTCTCTATACCGATAAAAAGAAAAATAGTCAGGTTGACGGTATATTAGGAGTATTACCAAATAGTGAAACAAACGGTAAGTTAATGCTAACCGGCGAAGTAAACTTAAGTTTAGTAAATTCCTTTTATCGAGGCGAAAACATTGAAATTAACTGGAGGAAATTGAAAAAAGCAACACAGGATTTAAAAATGAAATTGGTGTATCCTTATTTTTTTAATACTCCTTTAGGTGCCGATATCCGGTTTACCTTGTTTAAGAATGATACGCTATATCTAAACGTAGAGAGAGATTTGGGAATTCGATATTATTTTACAGGGAATAATTATATTAAAATTTTTACCGAAAATAATTCATCTTCCCTTTTAAGTACCGATGCTTACAAAAATTCAACCGTGCTTCCTCCATATGCTGATATTCGTACAAATTTATACGGATTAGGATACGAGCTAAAAAAACTCGATTATTATCTGAACCCTCGTAAAGGCATCGATATTTTTATGTCGGGAAGTATGGGGAACAGACAGATTAAAAAAAATATAGAGTTAAATGAAATTATTTATAAGGATATAAAACTAAAGACTTCGCAATATAAGTTCTCGGCATTAGGTAATTTTTATTTCCCTTTATTTTCGAAGTCAACTATTAAAATAGGATTTAATACTGCATTCATGCATAATGAGACCATATTTGAAAACGAATTATTTAAAATTGGCGGGTTAAAAACGCTAAGAGGATTCGATGAAGAATCTATCCATGCTTCTTTTTATACGATTGCAACACTCGAATATCGCTATCTGTTTGAAGAGAACTCTTTTTTGTTTGCTTTTTGGAATGGGGCTTATTATGATAGTAAAACAGTTCAAAAATATATACACGATACGCCTTATGGTTTTGGTGCAGGAGTCTGTTTCGAGACAAAAGCGGGTATTTTTTCGCTGACCTATGCTTTAGGGAAACAATTCGATAATCCGATTTATTTAAAATCTGGCAAAATACATTTTGGCGTAGTAAGTTATTTTTAAATTTGTTCATAGTTAATTTTATTTATTGACAATTGGTATAAAATAGTATTTAAATTAATTTTGTTTTAATTTTACAAGCTAAGTTTATCATTCATGGAAATCATCTATATATTAGTAGGACTTATTATTGGATTCGCATTCGGATTGCTTTTATCATTATATAAAAACAAAGCCATATTAAATGCAATGCAACTGAAATTGCAAGAAGCAGAGATAAATAAAATGACTCAAATTGCTGAATCCGATAAAGCAAAAGAAATTGCGGAAGATCGTTTAAAACAATTAAAAGTAGACTATGAAATGGTCTTAAGTCAGTTACAATTAGAACGAAATAAATCGGAAGAGCTAGGAAAACGAATATCGAAAGCAGAAGTTGAATTTAGAAATTTAATGGAGAAGCTTACGACTCAAAAAACGGAAATGGAGGAGTTGCAAAATAAGTTTACGACAGAATTTGAAAATGTAGCTAATAAAATTTTAAAAAATCATTCGGAAGAGTTCACTAAAACAAATGTGAAGAATATAGGGGAAATCCTTAATCCGCTCAAAGAAAAATTAGGAGAATTCGAGAAAAAAGTGAATGATGCCTACGATAAAGAACTTCGCGATAAAGTGAGTTTACGCGAAGAAGTAAAAAAATTATACGAACTAAATACTAAAATTAGTGACGACGCAAATAACTTAACAAAAGCATTAAAAGGCGATAGCAAAAAACAAGGCAACTGGGGTGAGTTTGTTTTAGAGAAAATACTGGAACGTTCAGGATTAACCAAAGGCATTGAGTTCGAAATGCAAGTGAGTGTTAAATCGGATGAAGGAAAGCGTTATCAGCCTGATGTGGTCGTCTTTCTACCGGAGAAAAAACATATTATCATCGATTCAAAAGTTTCCTTAACGGCATACGAACGATTGGTGAATGCCAATGAAGAAGAGGAACGAAAGCGTTATATGAACGAGCATATTTTGTCTATCCGCCGTCATATAAAAGAATTAAGTGAAAAAAACTATCAGTCGGCAAAAGACATGAACTCTCCCGATTTCGTATTGCTGTTTATTCCTATAGAATCATCTTTTGGAGTAGCCGTTCAAGCCGATCAGCAGCTGTTTA
>DAOLWT010000207.1:1826-4031 GCA_035421345.1 Bacteroidales bacterium | reverse complement strand
GCGGATGCTTGTGCTCTATCATCTAAAATTTACCTGTCCAAAAGTAATAAATTATATAATTAACTCATTATCAATAATTTAAACCTATATTTTCAGCTTTTGCCTCGAAATTTCATCTAAAATGTCGAAAATTCGACCTAAAACATCCAAATTTCATTATATAAGTCCAAATTTCGACGTATTCACTCCAAATTTGGACTTAAATATCGAAAATTTGACATAAAACATGAAAATTTCATCATTTAAGTCGAAATTTCGACTAAAACATCGAAATTTCGATTTATAATATGAAATTTGACGTATTTTTAATTGATAATCAATTAATTAGTAAATGTGGTTATTTCTTGGGCTTATTGCTTTTATTATATTTTCCTCTGCTAAAAAGATCACTCAGGTCGTTATATTTTCCTTCGTAACCTTCAGTGCCACCGCCGTCTTCAGCAGCTTTGTATTTTGTCCAATTATAATCCTGCATCGTGTAGCCATACAACACATAATCTACCAATGTGCGCGGATCGTTGCAAAGCTCCAGCAGCACTTTCAGCCTATTAGCAGCGAATACGTAATTTTTTCGCGTAGTGTAGCATTTATTAAATTCGTCCCAATCTACTTTTATATTAGAAAGCGCAGGCATATTTACGTGGTAATCTTTCACTTTATCGATCAACATTTTTTTCTTTTCCTTTATTCTGCCATACTTCTTCCGGTCTTCCGGCTGCAGGTTTATAAATTTAGCAGACAACAGGTTGTGGATGGTGTCGAAAGCAGCATTCAATTGTTGAAATTCAGCATCGGTAAATTCGGGAATATTAATTGGTAATTGAGACATACGTTTTCTTTATGCCATCAAGATACTAAAAAACAAATTTGTTTTAAAATATTTTATGGATTTTTACACCTTACTCTTTTTGTATACCACCTTACTACTCTGTTAAAAGTCGATCTTGTTGCCGTGGTCCTTCAGCCATTTGCGTTTTTGCTGGTAATCAGGCATCGCAGCTTCCACCTGCTTCCAGAATTTCGCCGAGTGGTTCATTTCTTTCAGGTGAGCCAGCTCATGCACAATCACATAATCAATAATATCGTTCGGAAGCAACAGCAATTTAGTGGCAAACGCAATTTTCCGCGAACTCGAGCAGCTGCCCCAGCGCGAGGTCGTATGTTTAACCGTTATTTTTTCGATCTTTTCTTTAAAATAGAAATCGTTCCAGTAAATGGTTCGCTTCTGTAATAATGGTAAAAAGTATTTTTCGGTAAAACGCAATAGGAACCGTTGCACTTCGGCAATCTTTTGCTCATCGTTTTGTTGCTCTAATAAATAAATATGCAAAATATTGTCACCGCGATAGCTCAGCTTATTCTTTCCTTCCAGCCCAAAATTCAGTTCAATCGTAAATTGCTTATCATAAATTGTAATGGTTCGATTTTGATAATATTGAATAGAAGTTTGAATGTGCGCGTAACACTGTTTTTCCTGAATCTGCTCTTTTGCCCAGATCAAAAACTTCTGTACGGTTTTTTGTTTTTCCGTAGCCGTGATATGTTTTGGCAAGCGAATAATAATTTCCTTTTTGCCCAACGCCACGCGCGAATAGTTGCGCCGCTCCACCACAATTCGAATAGGTACAGGAAAATTATCAGACGGATAAATGGTATCGCTCACAGTTGCAAAAATAGAGCCGTGCCGCGAATAAAGAAATTTAAACGGATTATTTTTTGAACAAGAAGATTTTTATCTTGCAGTCAAAACAAAACATATGGATTTCAATATCATTAAAAGCTTAACAAACGAATACACGAACGAATGCGCCAGCACGCGCCGGTTATTAGCCAGTGTTCCTATGGACAAATTATCGTGGAGGCCGCACGAAAAATCGATGCCGCTTGGAAATTTAGCCATACATATTGCAGATCTGCCGAATTGGGTGCCTATTACATTAGAGCGCAGTGAGTTGGATTTTGCGACTGAACCCTATAATCCAAAGAAAGCAACGACAACGGAAGAGTTGTTAAAAATTCATGACGATGCTACGGCTGCTGCGTTGCAATCTATACTAAATTCGAGCGCCGAAGTTTTAGTAAAAGAAAACTGGACGATGCGCAACGGTGACAAAGTTTATTTCACCATGCCGAAAATTGCAGTGCTGCGAAGTTCAGCATTCAATCATCTTTATCACCATCGCGGACAATTATCGGTGTATTTGC
>DAOLWT010000207.1:0-1726 GCA_035421345.1 Bacteroidales bacterium | reverse complement strand
AGTTCAGCATTCAATCATCTTTATCACCATCGCGGACAATTATCGGTGTATTTGCGTTTGTTAGATATTCCGGTTCCGGGCATGTACGGACCAACGGCTGATTATCCGATGTAAAGGAAATTAGCTGATGAGATAATTAGCTAATTTGATAATGAAAAAAACCGCAAATTAATTTGCGGTTTTTTTCATTATGAACTAAATGGTTTATTCAGTAACGTGCATGCGTTCGCCTTTCAATAGTTTTCCAACCCATTCATACAAATACATTCCTGAAAGATTACGTTGGTAGAAGAGTTCATTCGATGCGAGCATAGTATGTGAATCGCCGTTGATGTAATAGGTTGACCAGGTGCTTTTTGGTTTCAATATATCATCTCGAAGATTTTTAATACCAGCTCTGAAAACAGCAGCAGGCAACTGATTTCCAGGCGCACCGGTGCAATTGTTGTATCCAAAACTTAAGAAGAAACGCGATGTTGCATCTTCATAAGAAGAAACAAAACCAAAGTTGGCATTTGGAAATTTTTTGCTCGAATATTCATACACATTCGCCAACCCTAATTCCGGTTTTCCGCAGCAGCCTAATAAATCGCTTGGCAAAGGCAAACCGAAAATAAAGGTAAACCCTAATTGCAAACAAATCGGAAACGCCTGTGCATCGCTGAATAATGGACCTGAATCGTTGATGACAGTGATCTTCGCATTTGGAAAACGTTTGGTTACTTCTAAAAAATTTACATACACACCATAACCACCGGCGCTTAATCCAAACAACACGACTTCTTCTACTTTATTGTGATCAAAATACGGTTGAATGAAATCCATCGATTTTATAAAATTATAAGAACCGACATAGCGTTGCGTATCAGCCAAACCAAGCGCTCTGCCATTGGGTTTGGTTCCGCTGTGCACATCGCCGGTACAGTATGGAACAAACACAAACGAGAAATCTTTCAACGGATTTTTATCATTATCTGCATCAAAAATTCCGCTGTGTGCATACGCAGCAGACAAAGAAAGCCAGTCGTTTTGCTCAAATGATTTTGGGTTGTATCCACACGTTTCTTCATTAAAACATGCACCACCACCATTGATATATATGGCTAATTTTTTAGGACTGCCAACACGATAGCCGATGCCTGTTTGTGAGCCATCTCTGCAGATCATTCCAGGAATGTCAAACCAGTGAAACGATTTCAGATCGTTCGCAAATTCTGTAAACGGATGGTTAAAGCTTGATTGCGCTTCTCTTGTACAGCCAAATAAGATAAATAGAGCAAGAAATGTAAAGATTGTTTTTTTCATAGCATAATTGATTTACTGCTAAGATAACCAATCTTTTAAATATTACATATTCCTTCTGTACTGACCACCAACATTAAATAAAGCATTAGTGATTTGTCCAAGCGAGCAATATTTTACAGTCTCAATTAGTACATCAAACAAGTTTTGGTTGTTTAATGCTGCCTGTTGTAATTGTTGTAAATATTGTTGCGCTTGCTCTTTATTTCTTTCTTGAAGTGCAGTTAAATTAGCAATTTGTAAGTCTTTTTCTTCGGTAGTACTACGTATCACTTCCATTGGTAAAATGGTCGGAGAACCTTTAGAAGACAAGAATGTGTTGACGCCAATTAATGGTAATTCGCCGGTATGTTTTTTCATTTCGTAATACATACTTTCTTCCTGGATTTTACTGCGTTGATACATGGTTTCCATTGCTCCTAAC
>DAOLWT010000206.1:0-4054 GCA_035421345.1 Bacteroidales bacterium | reverse complement strand
GCATTAGAACCGTAAAGGGTAGAAGAGGCCCCTTTCACAATCTCAATTTTTTCGATATTCGAAGCGCCTAATCGAAAATAATCAATGTTGTCGTGGTTTTCGCCGGCCATACGTTCACCATCTATTAAAAACAAGGTATATTTTGCTTCTATTCCTTGCATTTGGAATGTCATGCCACTTCCTTCGTTATAAAATTCAAGTCCGGGTAATGTGTTCGATAATGCTGTTGTTATTTGTGAAGAACCCGAAATAGCTATTTTTTGCGACGATACAATTTGTGTTAATATGGGGGTCTCTTTTATGTTGGTAGCAAATCGAGTTCCTGTAATAACTACTTCATCCATGGTAACAATCGAAGGTGACATAAATAATAAAATCGTGTCGTTTTTACTCGACTGTATTTGTGTATGTAAACTGCGGTAACCGGGAATAAATAACATAAGGTTATATAGCTTCTTCTCGCTAACAGGTATTATAAAATATCCTTGATGATTTGTTTTCGTATATATTTCATTGTTTATTACCACTACTTCTAAATCTTTTAAAGGTGCATGCGATGCAGAATCTTTTACAAACCCTTGAATAAAAAATGAATGCTGACATATACTCGGATATATACGGAAAAGAAGGATAAATAAAAACAAATACTTTTTCATATTAATATCTGAATAATATTAATACTGCACCGGTAATATAGGCCAATACCCAATAAATATAAATAAAAGTAAAAGTTGCTAACTGATTTTTAGAAAATGCGTGGGTATATCCATTTTTTTTGGTGAACAAATAAAACTGAACGGTTTTTACAAGCATCATCCCTAATGATGTATAGCCAATGAGTCCATGTATGGTTAAAAATCCTTTTGAAGAACCGGCAATCATAAAAATGGTGGCTGTAATATCAAATAATACGGCAATAGAAAGGGTATTTAAAAAAAGTTTACTGATGTTTTTTTTTCGATATGCAATAATGAAAGTAGCCGTATAGGTAATAAGGGCGGCCTGAACAAGTGATATCCCTGTAATTAAAATAGAATTCATTTTTTTAAATTTTTGCAAAAATACATAGTTTTTACTTATAATAATGGTAAAATCAGTTCGATTTATGGTAATTTTTAAAGTAAATTGAAGAAAAAAGGATTTTAAGTTTTTATAAAAACCGTTTTTTCATTTTTTGGTGGAGTTCTCTGTATTTGCCTGGAGACAGGTGCGTATGCGACTTAAAGACTTTATTAAAATAGGAGTCGTCCGAGAAGTTGAATTTAAAGGCAATTTCCGCAACAGAGATATCCGTTTCTTCGAGTAATTTTCTTATTTCAATCATTATTCTTTGTTGAATAATTTTTTTAAGACTCATATTAAACACGTTTTTACAAATGGAATTAAGTCGTGCAAGGCTAACCTGCAAAGATTGAGCGTAAAAATCATGCTTAGTTTGTTTGCTGTAATTCGATTCAATTAAATACGACAGTTTAATAATAATAGCATTTGTTTCATCGCTCTTATTGTTGTTATGCGATTCACAAATATCTGTAAGTTTAAGAATAAGTATATTCAGGTAAGAACGAATAATGGGGGCATGGTGAAGCTGTTTCGAATTACTTTCCAACAACAAGGTATGGAACATATGAGCGATTTCGGTATTTTTTTCAGGTAAATCAATATAATAGATAGGCTCTTTATTGGCAATGGGCAGTGCATAAGAGAACAAATACATTAAGCGAATCATATTGAATTCAGCTGCATAAAAATCCTGACAAACAAAAGTATATACTCCTTCGGGAGTTTTTGAAAATCGGAATGCATGTGCTATATTTTGCGGACACAAAAATATACGGTTAGGTTTTATTTTAAACGATTTATTATTAATATGAAAAGTGCCTTCCCCTTTAATAAAATAGGCAAGTGAATAAAAATCGAATTGGTGTTGACTAATAAGGAAAGGGTATTTCGAGAAACAATTTTTAAAGTCGGAGATATAAAACCCAGGAGTTGTTGCATCTCTTAAAAAGCTAAAATGAAAAGGCGTATTATTATTTAAATGATGTTTGTCCATAATAATGTATTATACCAATTGTAAATTTAAAATATTCCAACGGATATTTTAAATTTTACAATGGTAATGCCGATGACATATATGTTATAGTACAATTTATTGGACTATTACATATATGCTTTCGGTATTAGAACAAAGGTATAAAGTATTTGTAAATAATGGGGTAGGAAATTAGTTTATTGTAAATATCAAATTAAAGTGAAGCCTGATTTTTTTTCTAAACGGATTTGTTAGCGTTAAATTTACAATTCTTTGTAAACCTATTTCAGAATGATGTATTCTATTCTATCATTTATTACTTGTCTTTTCAATAGAAGAAATTATTCTAAGGTCAATAAGTTTTTCTTTAGGAGTAAAATACAAACTTAATCCAATCGCAGCAATAATAATTGTTCTTAAAATAAGTCTACTGTCAGTTTCTTGTTTTTTTATAAAACTAAATATAAGAAATAGAATAAGTGTAGAACACCCAATTGAAATCATTGACTGAAATCCGGGATAGTTTTGCAATCGAAACAAAATTCCAATTATACTTATGCTTAAGCCCCATAAACATAATTTATCTAAAAAATTTTTCATAGGTGATATTTCTTTGTCCGCAGATAATCTATACGATATTATGTAATACATTATCGCAAGTGTTGACAATGAAATTAATAATATAAAAGTTCCTAATGGAATATTTGAACTTCTTAAAAATAAACCTATTAATGATGTTAATACAAGAATAGCTTCTATCGAAGAAAGTTTTGAGTCAAGCTTTTTAGCGAGTTTAGCTAGTTTTTCATTTTTCATAAATTGTGTTTAGAGAAATTGTATTTTTTTATTTAAAAATCATTACTGTCCGATAAAAATACATAATATAATTTGATTTCAGATATTTCAATACCTCGAGCCACAAAAAAACGAAATTTTTAAATTAGGCCCCCCATTATTATGTTTCGAAAAAGCGATTTGATATTGAATTACGCTAATCACTAGACAGTCTTTATCTGTATTTTAATGGTTTTTCAATTATGCATTCTTTAATGGTTAGCTCGATTATTTTGTCAGACCATACTCCAGCATGAAAACAATCATCTATTTTATATTGCTGTTGTTTTCCCTTTTTATAGGCTTACTTAAAAAACATTTCAGTTCCTCCTAGAAAAAAATAATTACAAGGTCAGTGGCTATTCGTTATTTGTATTCAGGTTTGTTTCTAATTCATTAGATTTGGAATATTTATCTTTTTCCCAATTTTCGGGATTTTTTTTAATATAATTAACGATGCGTTGGTATTCATCATCGTTGCGAATAATATGGTCGTAAAAAAGGGATTGCCATGCATGTTCATATCCCAAACGGTTGGCGTTTTTTGTAACCGCCGATTTATAGGAACCAATGATAGATGATACCGAATTTGTGCCAATATTTTGGAATCGTTGTTGGCCAATGGTTTTGGATTGTTCGGTTGGTTGTATTGGGTTTTTATTTGGTAGAAAAAGGGCATGCCCTTTTTCTACCAAATTTTCATTTTTTTCATTATTGGTCAATATCAATATACCATGAATATGATTTGGCATTACCACAAATGCCCCTAATTCTGTGTTTTTTGAATGATTGGTGATTTCGAACCACAAAATATCGGCAATTACACCCATATTTGATAATACCATTTTCTTGTTTTCGATTTTTCCAAAATAATGTTTTCGATGATTGGTGCAAATGGTTATAAAATAGGCACCTGCCCATCGATAATCCCAGGTTTGCAAACGTAAAGATTTTGTGCGATATTTGTTTTGAAAAAGATTCATTAATAACGCTATTTTATTCTCAACATATTTTCCATTTTACGACCTTTGGCTAATTCATCTACTAGCTTATCAAGGTATCTGATTTTTTGTGTTAACGGGTTTTGTATTTCTTCTATTCTAATTCCACAAATTATACAATGGTAATGCCGATGACATATATGCAATCGTTATTAATAAGTGCATTTCATAGTGTGTTACGCTG
>DAOLWT010000205.1:0-4070 GCA_035421345.1 Bacteroidales bacterium | reverse complement strand
TGTGAATATCTTATGAAATATGTTAAAAAGTAAATTTAAGTTATTCGCTTTTTTTAAATAAAAAATATTATTTTTTGCTTTTTAAACTAGCAATAGATAGAATTATTCCAAGTGCTACTCCTAGAACAGCAGCAAATGCGATTCTGTATTCATTTGGTAATAAAAAGGTAATAGTATGAGCCGGAATCCAGAAAAAAGGGATGGTGCGTTTAAAAACAAAATCCCATTGAACAAACCAGTTAAGTGAGGGAAAAATTTCTTTAAATTTTATAAATGTAAATAATCCTTTTACTGTCCCTTGGTTATTTGTAATATGTGTATCTGTAATTTTATGTAGCGTCATCATAATCGGAGCAAATATTAAGTTCATGCACACACTAATCGAGAAAGCAGTTAGTAAACGTACTCCTCCTAATCCATTATTAAATGCATCCAAAAGGTCATTGAATTTCATCGCGTTTATCGTATTCGTTAGGCCGCAACTTTTTTCAAGGAATATAGGAACTCCGCTACCAAAAACAACAAATGATAATTTAATGGTTAAGCCAAGAAAACCCCATACAATAGCTCGTGGAAAAATGCCGAAACCAGGAACAATGTAATTGCCCGATTTAATTCGTAATCCAATAATTTCGCCTAACGTAGCCAAAAGAGCAAATTTTATAAAACTGGTGATTACCCAGTAAGATTCATTATATAAAAATGATTTCTGAAACGCAGTTAAGAACGAAAAAGGAATAAATGGCAAAATGATAATGATTGCGAATAATATAAAAAAGAAATCTTTTTGTTTCATGGAGTATAAATTTTGAAGTGCAAATTTGGAATAATTTTAAGAAATCGCAAAATAAACGGCTGCTTTTGCATGAATTTCTGTTGTGTCAAATAATTTTATTTGTGTGTCTTGTTGTTTTACTAATAAAGAAAAATCGGTACATCCTAAAATAATACATTGAGCTCCATTTTGTGTTAAATCTTCCATAACAGAAATCAAATACTTTTTCGAAGAAGAATTAATTATGCCGTGTAATAATTCTTGTGTAATTATTTGATGGATATGATCAATGTCTTGTTTTTTTGGGGTAATTACTTCTATCGCATGTTTTTCTTTTAACCTGTCTTTGTAAAATTTCATTTCCATTGTAGGCCTGGTTCCCAATAAACCAACCTTATTCATCGTATTGTTTTTAATAACCAATGCGGTTTCATCGGTAATATGAATGAGTGGGATAGAAATAATATTAGAAATTTGTTCTGCAAATATATGTAAGGTATTGGCGCAAACAACTAAACAGTCGGCACCTGCATTTTCAATTTCTTTTGCAATATCGGTTAAATATTTACCTAGATTATCAAAATCATTATTGTTAATACGTGTGCTGATTTCGAAAAAATCGACAGAGAATAAAATTATTTTGGCTGAATGCTCTTTCCCTCGTCTTTGGGAAATTTCTTGATTTATTATTTTGTAATATTCGCCTGTTGATTCCCAGCCTGTACCACCTAGCAAACCGATTGTTTTCATGTTTTTAATTGTTAAAATGGTTTGAATCAGCAATACAAAGTCTGTTTTGATAAACCCATATTTTAAGTTTAGTTTTTTTATTTAATGTAAACATCCATTCTTTTTTATTGTTGAAAGGACCATATTTTTCCAGATATTTTTCTGCTGCATCTATTTCGGAAGAGTATTCAATAATTATTTCATACAATTCATTTTTCTTACTAAATTGGTATTGAATCATAACGATACTATCTTTACTATAATCTTCTTTTACTATTGTTAAAAAATTATTTTGAATAACAGAAAGGTTCTGAATGCCTCTATTTTCTTTTAATTCCGATAGCGTCATACCTATATATACGTTCGGTAATTCTTGGGGAATAAAATTGGTTTGAAGTTTTTTAATTTCTTGCAATTTTTTTGTTTGCGAACAAGATAAAAAAGAAACTATTATAAGAAGACTAAAAACGATATGAAGAGGATGATATTTCATTAATAAATGATATTTAAATTTTGTATAAAATTAATTATATAAAAATAAACGATTTTTCTAAGTAAATAAAATATTATTCCTTTATTATTTTTACTTCGGTTCTCCTGTTTTTTGCTTTTCCTTCTTCTGTTAAATTGTCGGCAACTGGCAGGGAGTCGCCATATCCCACGGCTGTAATTCGGCTACTGCTTATTCCTTTTTTAATTAAATAATTTCGTACTGCGTCTGCTCGGTCTTGAGATAATTTTAAATTTATTTCTGTTGAACCTGTATTATCGGTATGCCCGCCAATTTCAATAATTAAACTTGGTTTTAATTTCATTACTTCAACCAAATCGTTCAACGATTTATAAGATGTTGTTTTTAATGTTGATAATCCGGTATCAAAAAAAACATTTTCCAAGGTATACGTTTTTGGAGGTTCTATCTGAATTTTCAATTCCGACGTATATTTCCCCGGTTTATTGGGTATTTCAAATTCGCTGTATTCGGTGCTGTCGGTAAATTCTTTATATTTAATTAAGTAGGTGTCTCCTTTAGGAAGCAAAAGGGAGTATTTCCCTTTGGCATTTGTTTTTCCTGAATACAATTTTTTCTCTTTAACACTTTCAAAAATTATTATTTCGTACGGACGTGGAATATTTTGGAAATTAGTAACGCTTACATTTACCAACATTTGTGTTTCAGTAGGAATTAATTTAGTAGTATCTTGAGAATAAGCAGAAATGGATAAAAGTACAAATGATAAAATAAAGATATTTTTCATATATAAAATTAGATACGTAAATGTATGAAATTTTAAAACAATTATCAAGTGGGTTAAAAAATTAATTAGGTGTTTTGTTATTTATTACAAATTTGATTATAAGCACAGTTTATGCATATACTGTTGTCTTCGGTCTGTATAAATGCGTTGTTTGGATTTAAAAGCGATAAAATAAGTTGTTTTATTATTTCTTCCGTTTTTAAATGAGTTTCAGGTTCTATAATGTTATTTTTTATTCCCGGCCCTTTAAGTTCCATAAATCCATTTTGTATTTTCCGAAAAGAAATAATTCCAGCAATCATATCGTTTAAAGGACTTTGATCATGTAAAATGTATGAATATAAAAGTATTTGAAAGCCTTTCGATAAATTAGGATTTGTCAAAAAATCATCCCATTCTGTCCATGTTAAATCTTCTTTTGCTACATATCCTGTTTTGTAATCAATAATGCGGATAGTGTCATCAATAGAATCAATACGGTCAATTAGCCCTTTAATTTTTACATTTATTTTTTCGTTGTTTTCGTTTACAACTTCAATATTTTTTTCAATATATTTTTCTAATTGAACAATACGATAAATCTTATTTTCTTTTTGAAGTTTTTCAATATGTTTTTTTTCGAATAATAAGAATTGATCAATAAATTTGTTTGCCACGCTAGAAATAAGTAGGTTTTTCCCTGTTTCAATATCCCCATCGGGGTAGTATTTCTGAAAACCTTCTTTAATATATTTCGATACCAACGAATTCATTTTTTCTATATCGTTCTTTGTTATATTTTTTCCGATAAAAGGAGTGTAAAGTTCTTGTAATGCGAAATGCACAACACTCCCAAGGGTGGCTGCGTCTATTGTTTCTGCTATGTTTTCAGGTTCTTTCAGCTGAATAATTTGTTGAAAATAAAATTTTAACTGACAAGAAATATACGTATTGAGAGAAGAAGGGGATAGTCCTTTTTTTAAAAGATTCAATATTGTTTTTTGTATCTCGTTTGTTTTCTCAACAATTATATTTTTTTGATTGGATGTATTTATTTTTTCTTCAGAGAATAAATGTTGTTGTATTTTTATTTTATTGTTATAGCTTGGTAATTCATGTAAAAGCTGGGTAATATACCGACTTTTTTCTCCACTATTAAACTGATTACTGGGTATGTTGTAAATAAGAAAAATTTGTTTAGCTCGTTGTAATAAACGATAAAAGTGATATGCAAATATAGATTCCTTGTGTTTATATGTGCTTAATCCCATTTCGATTCTAATATCGTATGGGATAAAAGTATTTTGAAATTTAGCAGAAGGAATTTT
>DAOLWT010000204.1:0-4083 GCA_035421345.1 Bacteroidales bacterium | reverse complement strand
TATTTAATTGAATATCGTTTAATATCATTAATTTATTTAGGTCTTCTTTATCACTTTTATTTATATTTATTGGGTGTTTTAAAAAATAATTTAATTGTTCCATAATATCTGAATAGTCAACTTCTGTTTCGGATTGTTCTACTGTATTTTCAATTTTCTGAAATAAATTTTCATTTTCCGGATTTATGGTATTGCTTTCTTGTGTATACGATAATAATGGAAGTAGTGAAAAACAAACGAACATAAGAATAATAATTCTTTTAAAGGATAAATGCATACTTTTATTTGGTGTTATTTTTTTTATATGATGTTTGATAAATAATAGAAATATTAGGCGTGAATCCTAATGTTTGATGATAAGATGCCGCAAAATCGAGTTTGAAATGTGTAAATTCTAATCCAAATCCAGCGGCATTAAAAGTAGGATTTGTTGAAACCCCGCTTCTGATATAGACTTTTTGTGCCGGATGATATTCTATTCCGACTTTAAATATAGGGCTATAATTAACAGTCTTTTCTGTTTCAATAGCAATTATTATTTTGTCTGATGGAAGATATGATATGCCAAAACGTATTATTGTAGGTGCTTTTTCATGCATCATAGTATTCGATTTAGGCTGGTAAGGATTATATAAATGCGCTCCTATTGTTAATTGAGGGGATAAAACATATTGAAATCCTATTTCTCCGAGAATATTTGAAGTGTTTCCAAAATTATCGCCTATATTAGTTTTAAGATAATTTAATTGTACACCTGCTGATAATTTCGCGTTAAGATTTTTAGAATAGCTAAGTCCTATTTTATTTTCATTATATAAAGAAAACCCAAATTGAGAAACACTTAATCCAAAAACATTCGATTTAAAAGGGAATATAATAGCTGCCGTTTTATTTGATAGTTCTTTAAGCATAAATCTATTTTCAAAGGATATTCCTGCTGAAAATTTTTTTATGGAAGCAAGTCCTGCTTGATTGTTGTAAATAGACCACATGTCATGTAAACAAACAGAAGCATGTGCCATGCCTGCTGATCGGCTTCCCGTTTTAATATTTTCTCCTGATGAAAAGCAGATAAAATGAGCTTTTAAAAAGATAATTAATAATAGAATAATTCGTTTCATTATATGTGTTTATATAGTCAAAAGCGAATGTATATAAAGAAGAAATGGGATGTTTTGGATTTAAATTGTGTTTTATACTAAAAGCATAAAAAACTTTTTCATTTTTTGCAAATTCTTTTAAATGACTGAGATGTTTTTGCAATTTTTGCAAAAACTAAAAAACATTTTGCAATTTTTGCAAAAACGTATCAATCTTAATTTAGTTTTTTCTTCCAAAGAGGTCTAGTATATTTTTGTATTTTTGTTTTAATTATTTACGTATGAAGCAAATTTCTATCCTGCTTTTAAAATTAATTATATTCTGGCTCATCTTTTTTGCATTTGCAAGATGTGTTTTTATTCTTTATCATTATACTTATTTTTCTGAGGTAGATTTTTTACAAATACTTTCTATTTTTCCAAATGCATTATATCTCGATTTTAGTACAGTATGTTATATATTAGCATTTCCTGTATTATTATTTACGGTATATTATTTATATCCTAAAAAATGGATTAATAACTTAATTTTTTCAGTTAACGGAATCTTTATCGTATTATATTCTTTAATAACTACAGCAGAACTTGGAATTTATTCAGAATGGAAAAGCAAACTTAGTTCAAAGGTATTCCGTTATTTTGAAAACCCCGATGAAATATATAATTCTGTTTCAACATCCACATTTTTTTTATTGTTGCTAATTTTTATAATTCAGCTAATGCTGGGATTAGGGATTTCTAAAAAATGGATTTTTAAACTAAACCCAATTAAACCTGCAAAATTTTATAATGCTATTCTCTTTATTTTATTCTCGTTTTCTATTCTATTAATTGGAGCGAGGGGAGGGGTAGGGCAAATACCAATAACACAAAGTAACTCCTATTTTTCAAAACACAATATTGTTAATTTAACAGCAGTTAATTCAGGCTGGAATATAATTAAAAGTATCAATCAGAATTATGTTGCATTAAACCAAAACCCATTTAATTATTTCGACGAAAATGAAGCTAATCGCATAGTTGATAAAATTTATAAAACAGATTTAGATTCAACTATTCACCTATTAAAAAATAAAAAACCGAATATTGTTTTAATTATTTTAGAAGGATGGTCTGCCGATCTTATAGAATCATTAGGGGGGGAGAAAGGAATTACACCAAATTTTAGGAGTTTTGAGAAAAGAGGAATTCTTTTTTCTCAAATTTATTCCAGTGGTACACGATCAGAAGAAGGGATGTCGAACATTTTTAGTGCATTCCCTTCTTATCCTTTGTCCGTAATAACTCGCCAACCCGATAAGTTTGCTAAATTGCCAAGTATCGTAAAATTAGTTAAAGAAAATAAATATAGTAGTTTGTTTTTGTTTGGTGGAGATTTATCCTACGGAAATATGAAAGGTTTTCTTTATTTTAATCAATTTGATAAAATACTAGAAAAAACAAATTTCAATAAAAAATATCCACTTGGAAAGCTCGGCATACATGATGAATTTATGTACCCTGAATTTGTTAAAGAAGTAAACAAGTTGAAGCAACCTTTTTTGGGGTCTTTTTATATATTAAGCACTCATTCTCCCTACGATATACCTAGTTTTAAAAAAAATATTCAATGGCCCGAAATAGAAAAAGAGTATGTTAATGCGGTTTATTATGCCGATAGCTGTTTAGGAAATTTTATAAAGAATGTAGAAAATGAGAAATGGTTTAAGAATACACTCTTTATTCTCGTATCCGATCATTCTCATAGCTCTTACCGAAAAACCGAATCGTGGAGTAAATCGTATCAACATATACCCATGTTAATGTTTGGGGATGTTATAAAAGAAGAATATCAAGGAACACAATGTGCAAAATATGGTTCTCAGATTGATTTAGCAAATACCGTAATGACTCAACTTAACCTAAATACAAATACATTTAAATGGAGTAAAAATTTATTAAATCCAACTACAGCTAATTTCGCTTATTATTCTTGTGAAAATGGCTTTGGGTGGGTTTGTCCGGAAGGGTATTATTTTTATGATTATACCTTGAATCAATTTCTAGAAAATAGTATTCCTGTTGAGAAACGAGATTCTTTGGAAAAAATAGGTAAATCGTATATACAAAAAGTATATACCGAATTTTTAAATTTTTAAGTTCAAAAGATGCGAAAAAACTAGCAAAAATTATCGAAAATTAGTTTGTTTTATGCGTATTTTTAATTTTAGCCAGATCATTGTTGGCTTTTATTACTTTCGATTTTAGCGTTTCTTTAAAATCACCTACTTTTTTATTTAATTTGTCATCTCCGCTTGCCAATATCTGAACAGCCAAAATAGCTGCATTTGCAGCCCCATTAAGAGCTACCGTAGCAACAGGTATTCCGGTTGGCATTTGTAGAATAGATAAAATAGAATCCCAGCCATCAATAGAATTGGAAGATTTTATAGGTACACCAATTACAGGACATGTAGTACCGGCTGCAATAACACCCGGCAAATGAGCAGCTCCGCCGGCACCGGCAATAATTACTCTAATCCCTTTATCGTATGCATTTTTAGCAAAATCCATTACAATTTCGGGGGTACGATGTGCCGACAACGCATTTATTTCATAATATATACCAAATTCTTCTAATATTTTAACAGCTTCTTCCATAATAGGCATATCGGAAGTGCTACCCATAATAATACTAACTTGAGGTTTCATAATTTTGAGATGTTATTGAATGAATACAAAATTAATTAAATTTTGATTTCTATAATTATATCGGGGAGCAACCGAAAAAGCGCACGTAATACCCGGGCCTTAAAAAAGGCTGATTCTTCGCTGCCTATTTCGCCTGAGTCGCATTCTTTGAGAGAAATCAAATATTGCAGAAGAAGTTGATATTGTTGCTCAAATGATAATTTAGAAAAAGGGGAACGGCTTGTGAGTAGTGACTTTATTGCTGGTGCAACAGAGCCTTGTTTGAGTTCTATCTCTTTTTGTTCACCCGTCA
>DAOLWT010000203.1:0-4086 GCA_035421345.1 Bacteroidales bacterium | reverse complement strand
GGGGGATTCGAACCCCCGGTACCAGTTGCCCAGTACGACAGTTTAGCAAACTGTTGGTTTCAGCCACTCACCCATCTCTCCAATGGTGTATTTTGCTGAATTAAATAATATTAATAAATATATAAAGTACGTTACAAAAAGCAATATTAATAAAAAATAAGAGTGCAAAGTTAGAAAATCCATTTATTATGACAAAATATTTTAAAATTAATTATCGTTTTCATAGAATTCGTCTGGATTATTTTCTGTAAATAGGGTGCAATGTATTGCTTTTATAGCATTTAAAAGTTTAAACCCCCAATTTGTTTCAAAAAGTTTTTTGCATTCCGATACCGCATTTTCTTTTGCTGCATGCGTTCCTTTTTGATATAACATCACAAAATCTTTCATGTCTTGATATATATCCGACAGATTATCAGAGATACTAGCTATTGATGGAACACTTTCTAAATTGTCGTTGGTGCGAATTATTTTATAGCGGTCATCTTTCCCGAATTTATGGTTTAATGATTTGTAAATATTTTCCCAAAGTTCTTCATTAACATAACGTTCCGAAATTTCAAAGTCGTTTTCCTTTATAAAAGGCAATAGCGTCCCTTTTAAATATAATAAAGGAAGCACTTTTAACATATATTGCGATATATCTTCTTTTGTAAAGCTTTCGGCTTTCTCAACAAATAGACAATATTCGTTGGCTACCGTTAAAAACTCAATTACATTTTTAGAATAAACAATTTCATTATCGATCGGTTGACTCATATTTTCTTTTTTTGAACAAAAGTAAAATATTTTTTAGTTTTCTAATTTTTTATCTATGTTCGCATTTCGTTTTAGCTAAATATCAATAATATGGATTTATTAAATTTAAAAATTAAGCTGGTAGAGGAATGTAAGAAACAGCAATTAGAAATGGTAAGTAACCTGAAAAATACCATAAATGAAGCCCAGCAGAGTGCCAACGAATATGGACCTCCTAAAGATCGCTACGACTCTTTCCGGATGCAGCTTTTACGGAAAAAAGATATGTTTTCACAACAACTGGAAAAAGCACTAAATGAGTTATATGCCCTCGATAAAATTGATTTGAAAAAAGAAATTAAAAAAATAGGATTTGGCTCTGTTATAATTACACCCGAACAGAAAATATTTATTGCTATTGGTCTAGGTAAGATTTTGTTAGAGAATGATTTATATTTAGCTGTATCAGTTAATGTGCCATTAGCAAAACCTTTTTTAGATAAATCAAAAGGGGATATTGTTGAGTTTAATGGGAAAAAAATTGAAATAGTAGAAACTTTTTAATTATTCGTAAATTTACAGCTTCATTTAGACGCATATTAATTGTGATAGCAAAATAGGATAGCGGATTTATTTTGCTTTTTTAAAATTATTGTTAATTTTTTATGAAGAATTTTTCTTATTAATTATCTGTCAAAACAGTACCTTTGCAAAATGGAAGAAATGATATTAATACTTGATTTTGGTTCGCAATATACTCAGCTGATTGCTAGAAGGGTACGCGAATTAAATGTTTATTGCGAAATTCACCCCTTTAATAAAATTCCGCAAATAAATAAAAATATAAAAGGAGTTATCCTTTCAGGAAGTCCTTTTTCTGTTTTAGACAGTTCTGCACCTAATCCGGATTTATCGAATATAAAAGCAAAACTCCCCCTTTTAGCTGTTTGTTACGGTGCCCAATTTTTAGCTAAAAAATATGGTGGTGAAGTGTTACATTCCAAAATTAGGGAATATGGGCGTGCTAATTTAGATGAAATTAAGAGCGAAAATAGCTTATTGAAAAATATGACTCTCGGATCGCAGGTGTGGATGTCGCACGGTGATACCATTGCTAAAGAACCGAAAGGAGCAAGAATAATCGCTTCTACAAAAAATGTGAAAGTAGCCGCTTTTCAAATGGAAAACGAAGATACATTTGGTATTCAATTTCATCCGGAAGTTTATCATTCAACAGAGGGTTTAACTTTGCTCAAAAACTTTATTGTTGATATATGTAAGTGCAACCAATCATGGACTCCTAACTCTTTTATAGAAACAACGGTATCTGAACTTAAAAATAAATTAGGTAATGATAAAGTAATACTTGGATTATCGGGCGGAGTTGATTCTACTGTTGCTGCGGTACTTTTAAATAAAGCGATAGGCACTAATTTATTCTGCATTTTTGTTGATAACGGATTATTGCGCAAGGATGAATTTCAAAAAGTATTACATTCATACAAGGATATGGGCTTGAATGTAAAAGGGGTAGATGCGAAAAATCAATTTTATAAAGCATTACATGGTATTACAGATCCCGAACAAAAAAGAAAAGCTATCGGGAAAACATTTATCGATATATTCGACCAGGAAGCACATTTGGTAAAAGATGTGAAATGGTTGGCACAAGGCACTATTTATCCTGATGTTATTGAATCGATTTCTGTTCAAGGTCCTTCTGCAACCATTAAATCGCATCACAATGTAGGGGGCTTGCCGGATTATATGAAATTAAAAGTAGTAGAACCGCTTAAAGCTTTGTTTAAAGATGAAGTTAGGAGAGTAGGAACCGCATTAAATATCGGCATTAATTTAATTGGGCGACATCCATTTCCCGGTCCCGGATTGGGAATTCGTATTTTGGGCGAAATCACCGAAGATAAAATTAAGATATTGCAAGATGCCGACGATATTTTTGTTCAGTCACTTCACGAAGATGGTTTATATGATAAGGTATGGCAGGCGGCAGCAATTTTGTTACCCGTAAAATCGGTAGGGGTAATGGGCGACGAACGTACTTATGAATATGTTTTGGCACTAAGAGCGGTAGCCTCAACCGATGGAATGACCGCCGACTGGGTCCATCTGCCTTACGAGTTCTTGTCGAAAGTGTCGAATAATATTATTAATAAAGTAAAAGGAATAAATAGAGTGGTGTATGATATAAGCTCAAAACCACCAGCAACAATAGAATGGGAATAAATGAGGGTAATTTTCATTCTATTAAATAAAAAATATATTTTAATCAAATAAACATGATATCTAGCCTTGCTTTAAAATTAAAGTTACTTCTCGTATTTTGTATTATATCCTCTTTTTTATTTGCTCAGGATATAAAAAAATCGAATGTATTTATTAAAATTGATGGGAAAGAATATTATGTGCATACTGTAAAAAAGAAAGAAACCTTATATCGAATAGCTAAATCGTATAATGTTTCTACCGAAGAAATTGTAATAAATAACCCGGAAGCAAAAAATAAAATCAAAGTAGGTCAAAAGCTACAGATACCTAATTTTTCAACCCCTCCAAAGCAAGTGGTAACAGAAGAAATTATTGAATATAAAGTTGAAAAAGGAGATAATATTTCTGCTATTGCTCGAAAATTTGAAACTACGAAAGAGATTATCTTTAGTGCAAACCCGGGATTAACCGATAAAATAAAACCCGATCAACTTATTAAAATCCCTGTCAAAATAAGTAAAGTACCTGAAACTGTAAAAACGGAAACGGAACCCGAATCCGAGCCTTCGGAAATTATAAGCTATGATTGTGGCGAACCTAAATTTTTAGATTCATATAATATCGCTTTAATGGTTCCTTTTTATCTGGACGATATGTATAAAATAAAAACGGAAGGGATTGCTGTTAAAGAAAAAGATGCAAGTGATTATGCTTCATTTACGTTTATACAGTTTTATGAAGGGGTTTTAATGGCTTTAGATTCATTAAAAAAGAAAGGATTCTCGGCTAAAATATATGTGTATGATGTGGATGATGATTCTTCTTCTGCAATTAATATATTGAATAAACCGGAATTAGCTAAAATGCACCTCATTATAGGGCCTTTCCATGAAAGTAGTCAGAAAGTAATTGCTCGATTTGCTAAAAAACACGATATAAAAATGCTCGATCCTGTTTCAATGGAAGATAATATCTTAAAAGGAAATCCATTGTTATTTAAAGCTTCTCCATCTACAACCATGCAATTAAAACAATTAGCCGTTTATATTGCTGAAAAATATCCAACTAAGCCTATTATTATAGTTCATAATAACGAAGATAATGACAAAAAATATTGTCAAA
>DAOLWT010000202.1:0-4102 GCA_035421345.1 Bacteroidales bacterium | reverse complement strand
ACCTTGATTCTCTCAAAACTATTTATAAAAAATGAGAAATAATATTCCATCTTATTTGTTGGAAATAAATAATTCGTATCCGAATAAATTTGAGAAAAAATCCGGATTATCATTTATTGAAAAATCTATTAAAAGCATTTCAAATTCAATAAAATCAATATATCTTCAAGCAGATTTTGCTGTTAAAAAAAGTTTTATTTATACCATTCACCCTCATATTAAAGTTCTCTCACTTCTCTATATAGCAGTTATAATAAGTATTTCAAATAACATAAAAGATCTATTAACATTAACCGTATTTATTATTATTCTTTATTTTATCAGTAAACTAAATATTCTTCACGTTTACAAAAAAATATTTTTCATTTCTTTTATTTTTGGGTTTCTTATTATATTACCGGCATCGCTAAATATTATTACAGGAGGAGAAATATGGTTTACGATAGTAACACTAGATTCTCCATATCATTTCTGGATATACCATATTCCTAAAGAAATTGGGGTTACCAAAGAAGGTTGTAATGTGGTTATTCGTTTTTTCCTGAGGGTATTCAATTCTGTATCATTTGCTTTTTTAATAATTTACACAACTCCTTTTCCAAAATTAATAAAATCGTTTAAAATAATTGGTATTCCCGACACATTCCTTCTAATTTTATCTCTTACATTTACCTATATTATTATTCTAGCTAAAACAATAGAAGATGCTTACTTCGCTTTAAAATCAAGGATGATGCGAAATATTAAGAATAAAAAAATAAGAATGTTTATTGCAGACCGTATCTATTTTATTTTTAAAAAATCGAGGAGTAATTACGAAAACACTTATTTAGCAATGGTTTCAAAAGGTTATACCGGAAAAATTAAACTATTTTCTTTTCAAAAAATTAAAAAATCAGATATAATATCATTATTCATAATTATTCTTTTAGGTCTTTATACTGTATTAATCTAATAAATATGGAAGAAATTATTCGTTTAACTAATATAAATTATTCGTATTATCATAAAATTCCGGCGCTTCAAAATATTTCATTAAGTATTAAAAAAGGAGAAATATTTGCTATTATTGGACAGAACGGATGTGGAAAATCGACCTTACTACACATCATAAATGCCTTAATATACCCCGATTCCGGTGAATACCTATTTAAAGGGAATCCCATAACAGAAAAATTATTACGCAAGCAAAATAATAATTTTAATTTACGGAAGAGCATGGGGTACATTTTTCAAAACCCCGAAATTCAATTATTTAATCCTACCGTATGGGATGAGCTTTTATTTGCACCATTGCAAATGGATATTTCTCTTGAAAGTGCAAAAGAAAGAGCAGCACAAACACTTGCCTTTCTCGGAATTGAATATCTAAAAGAACGCCCGGTATATATGCTTTCCGGTGGAGAAAAAAAGAAAGTAGCGGTTGCTTCCGTTTTAACCTTAAATCCCGAAATTCTTCTAATAGATGAGCCATTAGCAGGATTAGACCCAAAGACACAAACATTTTTTATTGAGCTATTGGTGGAATTAAATCGGGCAGGAAAAACAATTATTTTCACCACTCATCATCTCGATCTGATAGACCATTTACAACCCCGTGTTGCTGTTCTTTCCGATTCGCATACCATTCAAAAAACAGGAACAGCTGCCGAAATATTATCGGATGAAGAATTCTTAATTAGTGTTAATCTTATTCATGAACATATCCATAGACATGGAGAAGAAACGCATAAACATTACCATGCTCATTATGTTTTTCACAAACACGACAAGATTTAAAAAAATAATTTAGATGGAAAAAATTGGAATAATTGCATTAATCATTTTTATTATAACTTATATCGGCATCATTTTTACTCGACTTCCTAAAATGAATATCGACAGACCATCTGCTGCATTTTTCGGAGCAGTTGCGATGGTTATTTTTGGAGTTCTTTCTTTTAACGAAGCTATTCTAGCTATTGATTTCAACACAATAACCTTATTATTAGGTATGATGATGATTATTTCTACCCTTCAATTGGATGGGTTCTTTTCGTTGATAGCACATAAAACCATTTCATTTGCAAAAAATCAAACGAAATTACTTATTCTTGTTGTTTTTGTTACAGGCATAGCCAGTGCTTTTTTGGTAAACGATGCTGTTGTCTTAATATTTACTCCTGTTATTATATTAATTTGCAAATCGTCTAAAATAAACCCTATTCCATATTTAATAGCGGAAATTCTTGCTTCAAATGCTGGAAGCGTAATGAGTATTACCGGGAATCCACAAAATATGCTGATCGGATTGAATAGCGGAATTTCATACAGTAATTTTCTTTTCCATTTGTTTCCAGTTTCTATTATTAGTATGGTCATAATTATTGTAATAATAAGATGGCTTTACCCTTCCTGTTTTAGGAAAAAAAAACCATTGATTTTTCAGACAACAAATTTCGAATACAACTATGCTTCAATGAAAACATCCGTTCCGGTGTTTATTATGGTCGTTATTTCTTTCTTTTTCAGCAATGCCATAAACCTGTCTATTCCATTAATAGCGCTTGCAGGAGGGTCTCTTATTCTTATTTTGGGAAAAATTAAACCTTCGGTTATTATTAAACAAGTAGATTGGGTTTTATTGTTATTTTTTGCCTCTCTCTTTATTGTAGTTGAAGGAATTCAAAAAACCGGCTTATTAAGTAATTTAATTAGTAAATATCCTCTAACCAATAATTTAAACGGGATATGGATACTTCACGGAATTTCATTTATTGGTTCTCAAATTGTAAGTAATGTGCCACTAACCGTTGTTTTGCTCCCTTTTATGAAAGCAGCCGATAGTTCCATATTATGGCTTTCGCTAGCATCGGCATCAACACTTGCAGGGAATGCTACTATTATTGGAGCAATGGCAAATTTGATTGTTATTGAAACAGCAGAAAAACAAAACGTAAAAATAAAATTTATGGATTTCTTTAAATCAGGAATTATCATTACTATTATCACATTATTGTTATCTGTTCTGATAATTTATGTAGAGCAATTAATAATGCGTTAATTTTTTTCAATTTTTTGAATTGAAAAAGAAAATTGCCTCCTAAGTTTGGAACGAAACATATATAGTATAATATAATATATAATAAGTGTTAACAATCCTAATAATCCGGCAAGAGGTTCACTTTTGTATATATTTATTGAAATAACCATTGTTACAATAAAAAGGATTAAAGGAAGAATATAAGATAATAAAACAGCATACATTCCAAGCGATTCTTTCATTATAACATTAACATGCTCACCAATAGTATATGTTATATTGTTTAAAGGTATTTGAATCACTTTTTCTTTCATGTCAGATAAATGACACATACTTTTAGAATGACAAGATGAACAAGCAGAAACAGACAATACCGAAACATAGATATACTGATTATCAATATCTTGAACAACCCCCTGATGATGTATTAATGTATTACTCATACGATTAAACAAAATTACATTATTTTATTTAATTACCTATTTTTATTTTGTTAATAAATTAACAACTGAATTATAAGAAATCTGTTGTAATTAAAAAAATTTATCTATTTTCGCATCAAATTTTAAAACCATTTTGTATGGTAAACCTTTCAACGAATTATTTGGGGTTCAAGCTTAAAAACCCCATCATAGCCGGCAGTTCAGGTCTTTGTAAATCGGTAGAAAAAATTAAGGAATTTGAATCAAAAGGAGTTGGCGCTGTTGTTCTTAAATCATTATTTGAAGAACAAATTATGGCCGACAGCAACAAATTAATTGACTACCCCGATTCATATAATGCGTATCCTGAAGCACTCGATTACATTCAAAATTTTACCAAATCAAACTCGGTAGAAGAATATTTAAATCTAATTAAATCTTGCAAAAAAGAAGTAAAAATTCCTGTTTTTGCCAGTATTAACTGCGTATCAATGAACGAATGGATTACCATTGCGAAAGATATTGAAAAAGCAGGTGCGGATGCCTTAGAATTAAATGTTTTTATTATGCCTTATGATATAAATATGAATAGTGTCGAGCACGAACAAATTTATTTCGAAATAATTGAACAAATTAAAAAAACTATAAAAATTCCTGT
>DAOLWT010000201.1:0-4155 GCA_035421345.1 Bacteroidales bacterium | reverse complement strand
GAAACCAACGAAAGTTATGTGCCCTATGTGGTAGAAACATCTATTGGACTAGACCGTACATTCCTTGCCATATTAAGCAATGCGTATCAAGAAGAAAAACTCGAAGATGGCTCAGAACGAATTGTATTAAAAATTCCTCCCTTTCTATCGCCAATTAAAATAGCGGTAATGCCATTGGTTAAAAAAGACGGTCTACCCGAAAAAGCACGTGAAATTATGGATCAGCTGAAGTTGAATTATATGTGTCAGTACGATGAAAAAGATGCCATTGGACGCCGTTACCGCCGACAAGATGCTATTGGAACACCCTACTGTATTACCATTGACTATGATTCGCTGAATGACAACACCGTTACTATACGTGAACGCGACACGATGCAACAGGAAAGAATAGCTATTGAAAAAATTACAGCAATTGTAGATAAAAAATTACGAAGCATTTCTTAATCTGCGGAAACCTCCTTTATTCTAAGGAAACAGTTGTTGTGCTAATTAAATTATCATCAGCAAAAAGATCGATAAAATAGGTTCCTTTTTTAAATTCTTTTGTTTTATCCCAATAAATACAGAGGTCTTGACCGGAGTTATCGTAATATATTTCTTCTTTTGCAGAATAAACAATACTTTTCCCTTTAAAGGTAAAAACATCTTTTTCCGACTGACAAAGAATTGTTCCATTCGGCTCTGCTATTCGGATATAAATAATTTTATATCCTTCGGGTGTAATTAAATTTTCGCTTAGAGTAAAACAAGTACGAATACGTTGTGTTTTTTTAGCCGAACGAGTAGGCATTTCTTGTTTACTTGCATTAAGTCGTATCCCTTCCGAAACCATATCGGTCGCTTTAAGAATAGCCTGTATTTTTACTTTTTCTGTTAAACTTTGGTTTTTAGTGGCTAATTCTATATTTTTATTTAACGCTGAATCCAAGGTATTTTTAACTTTAATACTTTCGGTAGAAAGAGATTCGTTTTTCGATTTCAGGTCTTCAATTTTCGATATATACTCTTTTAATTTTTTCTCTAGTTCGGTTACTTTTTCCTGATAATTATCAGCAGAACCTTTCATGGTACTAATCTCTTGCATTAACTGAGCTATTTTAACTTTTTCGTTCGAAAAAACACTATCTAATCCTTCGTACTCTTCACTTAATTCGTCGTACTCCAGCTCTAGGTTTTTAAGTTTATGCAACAGGCTTTCTTTGGCAGTAATAGCTTCCGTTTTGGCGGTACTCTCTTTTTTTGCCAGATTTCTGTATTCAATAAGTTGCCATGCTAAAATAACACAGGTAATGGTAAGAATAATGGTAAGTAATATAAAAAAAGTAAGAAAGTTTTTTTCTTTTTTTTTATTGTTATCGGAATCGAAAAAATACCCGGAACTATCCATTTAGTAATTGTCTATTTTAGCGTAAATTGCGATTCTCCAATTAAAATACCATCGGTAAAAACAGAAACATAATAAGTACCTACTACAAATTCGGCGGTTTTATCCCAATATATAGCAATATTTTGAGCCTTATTTTCGTAGTCTATATCTTCTTTCATGGAAAACTGTAGTTTTTCGCCATTATAGCTAAATGCGTTTTCATCATCTTCGCTAACAGTAAGTATTTTTTCATCGGGGCCGGCTAAACGAACATAAATTGTTTTTAATCCACTCGGAGCAATTAGGTTCTCACTTAATGTAAACGAAACTTTTATACGTTCTGCTCTTTTTGCTTTTTCTTCAGCTACTTCTTCCGTGGACTTCATCCGAATAGGAGTTCCTTTAATATTATATGCTTTTAACGTAGATGCTAAGTTCACTTTTTGCGATAAATTTTCTTTATCTTTTGCTAACTCTGTAGATTTAGTCTGTTCTTTTTCAAATTTATCTTTTATTTCCGTATTTTCTTCTTTTAATACTTTATTTACGGTATACAATGAATCAATTTTAGTAACATATCCTTGCGTAATGCCTCTTAGGTATTCTAATTTTTTCTTAATGCGACTATAATCGGCTTGCGAAGCAATTAACTGTTGAATTTCATCGGCTTTCGCTGTAATTAGACTATCTTGTTCGGATAATTTTCCACTCATCGTACTATTCTCGGTTTTAATTTTTTCGTGTTCAGTAACCAAGGAGTCTAGTTCTTTTTGAAGTGATATATTTTTAAGTTGTGTTTTTTCTTTTTCAACGGTAAATGTATTCACCTTCGTTTTGGTAATAATTAACTGCCATACTAAAACAGCAACAACTAAAGCAAGAATAACCGCCATAATTTTAAATGAACTGTTTTTTTTAGGGTTTTCGGGCATTTCCGATTTTTCGGTATTTTCCATAGTATTTTGTTATATTATTAGAGTTTAGTTTTTATTAATTTCATCAACATATTTTAAACGCACTTCGGTTAAAAACGTATCCATGGCTTTAACCAGTTCGGGTGAAAGATTATTGGCTGTTTTATCTTTCAACATTTCTAACATTTCGATAGATTGCTTGGCTTGATCAAGGTTTTTCTCAATTTTTCCTGTAATCGGACTTTTTGTTTTGCCTAATGCCTGCATAGCTGATGTATGAAATATATACAAAAGCTGAATAAATAACTCGTCGTTTTTTTCCATTCTAATTCAATCTGTTTGTTTGCAAATTTATTTAATTTTGGTTTAATTATCAAAGTTTTATTTAATCTTTCCAAATGAAGGTAGTGATTTCTTTGCTAGATGATTTCCTTTCTCTTGTTTATCCGCGTATTTGTATGGCTTGCGGCAATAGTTTATATAAATACGAAAAATGCATCTGCACGTTTTGTACGTATCATTTACCCAAAACTAATTTCCATTTAGAAAAAGATAATCCGATAAGTACGCTTTTTTGGGGGAAAGTAAATATACATGCGGCTACTTCTTTATATTATTTTAATAAAGGAGGAAAAGTGCAACAGTTAATGCATCAATTAAAATACAAAGGACAAAAAGATATTGGTTTGTATATTGGAAATTACTATGGAAAAGAGCTGCTTAAGTCCGATTTATTTAATACAGCAGAATATATTATTCCGGTTCCTTTACATCCCAAAAAACAAAAACAACGCGGGTATAATCAAAGCGAACTAATTGCACAAGGCATTTCACAAAGCATGAATATTCCATTGGATATTAAAACATTAATTAAAATTAATGAGACTAAAACACAAACACATAAATCCCGATTTAGTAGATGGGAGAATGTAAAAGAAGTTTTTGAACTAAAAGAATACCATCATTTAACCAATAAACATATAATGTTGGTTGATGATGTAATTACCACCGGTTCTACCATAGAAAGCTGTATTATTCAACTTTTAAAAGTTCCAGGTATAAAAATAAGCATAGCTACCATGGCTTGTGCTTAATACCGATTGCATATATGTAATTTTTTTATATTTTTGCAAAATCAAGGGGCGTTAGCTCAGTTGGCTAGAGTGTCAGACTGGCAGTCTGAAGGTCATGGGTTCGACTCCCATACGCTCCACAAAAAACATAAATAGCACTGTAAATCAAATGTTTGCAGTGCTTTTTTTTTAATGCACCCCGAAGTTAAACCCAGAAACGGTGTTTCAATCCTGGTTTTTACCAATTAAATTGCGATCGGATTTTAATTGGCTATTTAATTTTTGTAGATGAATTAAAGTCACTTACAGATACTTTTTATTCATTGGCAGCATTTTTAGAATAGTAAGATATTTACTTAATAGCTTTGTGTTGGTGATATGAAAAAATCATTCTAAACAACACATTTATGCAAACAGTCTTTAAATATTTAAGAAGAAATTTTCGTTTATTTTTTGCCGTGATGTTTTTTCTGGCATTCATTCTTAACATCGCAGCCCAGAATCAGTCCGGAGGCTGGGATCTGAAATCATGTATAGAGTATGCCATAAAGAACAATATTTCCCTGAAAAACCTCCGGCTGAATGCCTCATCAGGTGAACAGGACCTGTTAATGTCAAAATATGCAAAGCATCCCAGTTTAAGTGCAGGCGTTTCACAAAGCCTCACATATAATAGCGATGGCAGCGGATATACCAGCAGCAGTTTTGGGCTGAATTCGTCTGTTGTTTTATACAAAGGCAACTGTTACAATAACGATATTAAATCAAATGAATTTTCACTACAGGCTGCAAACCTTGA
>DAOLWT010000200.1:0-4204 GCA_035421345.1 Bacteroidales bacterium | reverse complement strand
ATTTAAAATAGTCCAATGGATATTTTAAATTTTACAATGGTAATGCCGATGACATGTATGTTAAAGTACAATTTATTGGACTATTACATATATGCAATCGGTATTAATACAAATAATATATACGTAGAAGAACGTCAAGCACGTATAAAATAATAAGCCTGCTATTAGAAATAAATAACAGGCTTATTAAAAAAAAATATTTTGTTATTTTTTGTAATAAGTCATAGCCGTAGGCAAAAATTCTTTAATTGCCTGAATTCTCTTCGTATCGCTAGGGTGTGTACTTAAAAACTGAGGCAACTGAGCTCCAGTTGATACTTTCGACATCCGTTCCCAAAAATCCATTGCCTTAGAAGGGTCGTAGCCGGCAAGAGCCATAAATACCATGCCTAATTTATCGGCCTCATATTCATGTAAACGAGAATAGGCAAGTGTTCCAAGAACAGATCCAACACCATAGCTTGTTAAAAAAATATTTTGTGTTTGCTCCGGTTTTTGCGATAATGCTACACTTAAACTAGCTCCTCCAAGAACAATAGCCAATTGCTGACTCATTCGCTCATTCCCATGACGAGCAACGGCATGTGCAATTTCATGACTCATAACAACTGCTAATCCTGTTTCATCTTTGGTATAATCGAGCAAACCGGTATAAACCACTACTTTTCCGCCCGGCATACACCAAGCGTTTACAGTAGCATCTTTAACTAGATTATATTCCCATTTATAATTATCAATTCTTTTCGACTGTCCTTTCGTATTCATAAATGTTACAACCGCTGTTTCTAATTTTTTACCCGCTGTTTTAACCATAGCGGCACTTGCTTCAGAAGAAGCAATAGGCGGATTTTTTACTAAGAATTCTTTATAACTGGTAAGACTTAAACTCATCATAATACTTTCAGGTAACAACTTTAGCTGTTTTCTGTTAGTAATAGGCACTTTTGAGCAGGATAGTATTAATAAAGAAATTATTAATACGCCAATAATTTTATTTGATTTCATAAATATAATTTATTAATATTTATTCTATTGATGTTGTTAGATTCCGATTATTTAGCTTATTATGTAATGGTTCTAGTGAATCGAGGGAACCTGTTTTTATCATACATTTGCCTTTATAATGCACAATTAAAGCACATTGTTCGGCTTGAACAGCATCATGTTTGCATATTTCAACCAATGATTCAATTACATGATCAAACGTATTGAAATCGTCGTTATGTAAAATAAGTTCTTTCGATGAAGTTAAAGAATCTTCATTTTTACTTTTGGGATATGTTTTTTGTTTAACCATAATTTTTATTTGTGATAGGAATACAAATTTAGCAAAATATTAGTTATCTGTTAACACCTTTTTTAAATATCTTTTTTAACTTTTTTAAGATTTAATAAGTTCATCGGATTGCTGGTAAGTCCGGAAATATTCTTTTGACAAAACCGAAGTACTTGATCATAATAAAGAACGATAACTGGAGATTCTTCTATCAAAATACGGTCCATTTTTTTATAATATTCGAATCGAACAGAATCATTTATTTCTTTTTGAGATTTTTCGTATAACAAATCATATTTTTCATTTTTAAAATGAGTGTAATTCGGCCCCTTAGGTGAAAAATTTTTACTATAAAAAAGAGAAAGATAGTTTTCTGCATCAGGATAATCGGCTATCCAGGAACCTCTAAAAAAATTTATTTTGGAGTTTGCTATCATTTCACGCAAGGTAGCAGGGGGATTTACATCTATTTTTATTTGTATTCCTATTTCGTTTAGTTGATGTTGAATATACTCACATAAATCTAAATATGTTTTATCGATACTGAGCGTTATCTCCGGCAATCCTTCTCCATTGGGGTAACCGGCTTCAATAAGTAATTTTTTAGCCATTTCGGGATTATACGCATATCCTTTCGATGAAACCGAATCAAAAGAAGGCATTCCGGCAGGAATAAAGCCATATAAACCGGGTATTCCAATACTATTTCGCAAATATTTAATCATTTTTCTTTTATCGAAACCATAGTTAATGGCTTGTCTTATTAGTTTTGCTTGCGAAGGAGTTGTTTTTGTTGAATTTGAAGAAGAATCCATTAAAAACCCGAGGTATTCTGTATTTAAGTATGGCTCTGTTAAAACATAAAATTTATTAGCATATTTCGGATTTAAATGCCCGTTTTTTGTTAATAGTTCATCTTTATAACCGGGATGAATGCTATTTAAAAAATCAATATTCCCTTTTAAAAATTCAAGAAAAACAGATTGCATATCGGTATTAAATGTTATTGCCACGCCGTCTAAATAAGGTAATGATACGCCTCCTTCTTTTTCAAAATAGGTAGGGTTTTTACGTAACACCAATTTTATTCCTTCATTCCATTTAATAAATTGAAAAGGACCTGTTCCTACAGGATTTTTCCTGTAATCTTTCCCATAATATTCAACTATTTCTTTTGGAATTACGGAACAATACTGCATACTAAGCATACTTAAAAATGCAGGAAATTGTTTTTTTAATAAAATAACAAAGGTAGAATCGTTTAACGCTTTGAAATTAAATTCCGATAGATTATCATTTACATTATTAAATATCCACGCTCCAGGCGAGGCAACCGTAGGATCGATAATTCTTTTTAAGCTATATTCAAAATCGGATGCAACGACCCTCCTTCCCTTTCCTTTAGGAAAAAGAGAATGATCGTGAAAAAAAACATCGTCTCTTAAATAAAACGTATATCGTAACCCATCGGTAGAAATAGTCCACGACTTGGCTATACAAGGGCGTACTTCGAGTTTATCGTTTAATTGAACTAAGCCATTATAAATTTGATTACAAGCCCATATACATGCTTGATCTTTTGCGAAAGCAGGATCGAGTGATGAAATTCCTGCTTTTTCGTTATAACGAAATATTTTTTTATTGGAATCTTTTCCTTTATCTCCGGTGCAAGAAATAAAAAAGAACAGACCTAAAAGAAAGATAATAAATAAGAATTTTTTCGACATTTGAAATTGCTTTTGATGAACAATTTTTCAATTGTCAAATTTATTCAAAAACGATTGGACTTTTAATTTTATTTTTATTTAAAGCGATTTTTTCTATTTCAATCATTTCTTTAATATAATGAAATGTGAGTCCTTCTAAATAAGTCGGTTTTATATCTTCAATATCCTTTCTATTTTCTTCCGAAAGAATAATATGTTTAATATTTACCCTTTTAGCAGCTAATATTTTTTCTTTCACTCCCCCTACCGGCATAACTCTTCCTCTTAAGGTAATTTCGCCAGTCATAGCAATATCTGTTTTCACTTTTCGTTGTGTAAAAATTGATGCTAAGGCAGTAAACATGGTTATTCCAGCCGAAGGACCATCTTTAGGAGTAGCCCCTTCAGGAACATGAATATGCACATTCCACTTATCAAAAATACTTTCATTAATACCTAATAAACTAGAATGCGATTTTAGATATTCAAAAGCCAAAGAGGCCGATTCTTTCATTACATCGCCTAAATTACCTGTTAAGGTTAAATTTCCTTTTCCTCTACTAATACTCGCTTCTACATAAAGAACTTCGCCCCCAACAGCTGTCCATGCTAAACCTGTTGCAATTCCGGCTATATCGCCATTAAGACCTCTATCCTTTTGAAAAATAGGAATACCTAGAATTTTTTGTAAGTCGTTTTTAGAAACACATTTTTCATATTCTTCGTTCATAGCAACAGCACGTGCTTTGTTTCGGATTACTTTGGCAATATTTTTCTCTAGTGTTCTTACGCCCGATTCGCGTGTATATTGATCAATAATACTTTCAATAATTTTTTTAGGGAAAACAACCTGTTCTTTTTTAACCCCATGTTCTATTAATTGCTTAGGTAAAAGATGTCGTAGGGCTATTTCTAATTTTTCTTCAATAATATAACCACTAATATCAATTACTTCCATTCTATCGCGTAAAGCGGGATGAATAGTGCTAAGCGTATTAGCAGTAGCAATAAACATAACATTCGATAAATCGTAATCTAGTTCTAGGAAATTATCGTAAAAAGCAATGTTTTGTTCCGGATCCAATACTTCTAATAAAGCAGCCGAGGGGTCTCCGCTAACGGTGTTTCCACTAACTTTATCAATTTCGTCGAGTACAAAAACCGGATTAGAAGATTTGGCTTTTTTAATATTTAATAAAATTCGACCGGGCATAGCACCAAT
>DAOLWT010000199.1:0-4210 GCA_035421345.1 Bacteroidales bacterium | reverse complement strand
TCGCATAGTGCAAATATACACTTTTTATTTAATTATCTTGTTAGCGGTTTAGTATTAATTGCTATTTGAAAAAAGATTTATAAATTTGACATATGTTAAATAAGTCGATATAAATAATGAAAAAAAACGATTTCCTTTTTTTTACTTTCTTTTTTATTTCATTAAGTCTAATGGCGCAAACCGATTGTTCCGAGGGGAGATATAAGGATAGCTTATTTACTGTTGATGTTTTAGAAGATGTAGTTTATGGGAGTAACTATAATTACCTTAGTATCAATTCTACCCTTAGAATGGATATCTATCAGCCACAAGGAGATGTTGCAATAAAGCGTCCTTTAATTATTATTGCTCCCGGTGGAAGTTTCGTGGCAGAAAATAAACAAGATTACCCTACCCAAATATTATGTCAAAAATTTGCTTCCTTGGGGTATGTTGCCGTAGGAATGGATTATCGTGTGGGCGTTTTATTTCCAACACAGGAGCAGTTTAGAAAAGCACTTTTAAGGGCGACCCACGATATGAGAGCCGTTGTTCGGTATTTTCGAAAAGATGCAGCTACTTCAAATGTGTACAAGGTTGATACCAATATTATTGTTGTTGGAGGAAGCTCTGCAGGTGCATTTATGGCATTACATGTAGGATATTTAGATAAAATTTCAGAAATACTTTCGCAAGAGATTGATACAACGAATTTAGGTGGTGTCGAAGGATTGTCGGGAAACCCCGGTTATTCTAGTAAAGTTAATTATATTGTTAATTTATGTGGTGCTTTGGGCGATACTTCTTTCATGGAAGCAGGCAATATACCTGTAATAAGTATGCACGGAACAAATGATAATACCGTTCCTTATGCTAGCGGAAAAGCCGTTGGTATTATTTATGTTGAGGGGAGTGCTACTATTAAAAAAAGAGCAGATAATATTGGCGTTGAAAATCCTTTTTACTCTTTTTATGGTGCCGATCATGTTCCTTATGATGCAAGTCTTAACCTTAGCTCATACGAATTGTATATGGATACCACATTTGCTTTTGTTAGAGACCACCTGTATAACTGGATATGCGGAGGTTCAAGTTTTGTAACTAATTATAAAAATGAGGGTATAAAAATATCACCTAATCCCTTTCATGAATTTACGGAAATATCGGCTATTGTTCCTTTTCAAAATGCTTCACTCGAAATAATTGATATTACTGGAAAAAGCGTAGCCCGATATGAAAATATGAACGACCATAAGATTATAATTCATAGAAAGGGATTGTCAAATGGGTTATATCTTTATAAAATATACGAACATAATATACTTCGAAGTACAGGAAAACTTTCTATTCAATAGCATTTTGAGTTTTTAACAAGTAAACTATACGTTTCTCGCTTTTTTTTCCATTGGGAGAATAGAATAATATACAAAGCGATTTACAGGGGTATTAATCCCATATTTTTCAGCAAGCTTAACTACAGTGCCGTTTTGGTATTCAATTTCAGATGGTTTTCCTTCCCAAATATCTCTCGTAAGGGAAGATGTGCAATCATACGGATATTGATCAATTGTCTTCACTAGATTAGAAACAAATTCAGATTCAATAGCCACACCTGCTTTTTGTGATAATAAATATATTTCGTTAAGTAAGTCAGTCATAAGCATACGTGTTTCTTTTATTTCTCTTAACTCTCCGTAAGTAGATTTCGTGACTGCCAATAATCCACTTACACAAATGCCTATAAATTTTTTCCATAACTCAGCTGTTATGTTATCGGAAATACGATTGGATATACCCGCTTTATTAAAAATGGTATTAATTATTTGTAAACGCGCTATATTCGTTTTATCCGGTTCTCCGAATATAATACTAGGTTCTAGTCCAAAATGATTAATAATTCCAGGACTCTCAATTTTACTAAAAATACGACATAATCCACCTAAAATATGTTTTTTTGCTATGTGTTCTTTCAATTCATCAATTGCCATAACCCCATTTTGTAGTGGGATTACAATGGTTTTTTCATGAAGTAACTCCTTTAAGTCTTTAGCCGTTTCTTTTACTTGCCATGCTTTTACAGCTATAAGAATCAAATCAACTTTTCCAATATCATGAATATTATCTGTAACCTTAACGGAGTTTATATGAATATCTCCTTTTATGCTTTTAATTTGAAGTCCATTTTTCTTTATGGCTTCTAAGTGTTTTCCTCTGGCTAAAAAAGTAGTGTCGTATGCTGCTTCGGTTATTTTTCCACCAAAATAACCACCAACACCGCCTGTTCCTATTACCGCTATTTTCATTATTTACCTCCTATAAAAAATAATGGTTTTTCATAAATCAAAAATATAAATGTTTTTTTGATAATATAGAATATTTTGTAAAAACGCTGTATTTCAGAATATTGTAAATGTGTTTGTTGAAAAATTAATAAATATTTGTTAAATGAAGTTTAAGTTTCTAAACAATTTTATAGTTTTGTGGAAATATGTTAAAAAAACTATCATTGAAATTAAAAAATATTAATTATGTCGTGTAATTGCTGTAAAAATAAAACAATTGATTTAACCATACATGGAATCAATGAACCCACAGAGATTTTTTATAATCTTTCGTATGATGAACTTTTTAAACACGAAACGGATTCTTCACTACAAGGATTTGAGAAAGGCTTCCTAACCAATACAGGAGCGGTAAATGTGGATACCGGTATATTTACAGGTCGTTCCCCTAAAGATAAATACATCGTTAAAGAAGAAACATCTGAAAATAATATTTGGTGGGCTGCTCCAAATCGCAAAGGTTCCGATAATAAACCAATTAATGAAGAGGTATGGAAATCGCTCAAAGGAATTTCACAGAAACAATTAAGCGGAAAGAAACTGTATGTGGTTGATGCATTTTGTGGAGCAAATCCGAATACGCGCCTTAGTCTTCGACTAATCACGGAAGTAGCCTGGGCTGCTCATTTTGTAAAAAATATGTTTATTCGTCCTACTGAAGAAGAATTAGCCCAGTTTAAACCCGATTTTACCATTCTTCATGCTTGTAAAGCGACTAACCCAAATTGGAAAGAACAAGGATTGAACAGTGAGGTTTTTGTTGCTTTTAATTTAAAAGAAAGAATGGCTGTAATAGGCGGTACTTGGTATGGTGGCGAAATGAAAAAAGGAATGTTCTCTGTAATGAATTACTTCCTTCCTTTAAAGAAAATTGCTGCTATGCATTGTTCAGCAAATATGGGAAAAGAGGGTGATACTGCTATTTTCTTTGGTTTATCCGGTACCGGAAAAACAACTCTTTCGGCCGATCCTAAACGTTTATTAATCGGAGATGATGAACATGGTTGGGATGACGAAGGTATTTTTAATTTTGAAGGAGGATGCTATGCAAAATGCATCGATTTAAGCAAAGAAAAAGAACCTGATATTTATAATGCAATTAAAAGAGATGCATTGCTCGAAAATATCGTTTACGATAAATCGGGACAGATTAATTTTAAAGATTCTTCCAAAACGGAAAACACCAGAGTGTCTTATCCTATTTATCATATTCATAATATTGTAAAACCTGTTTCTAAAGGGGGACACCCCAAAAGCATTATTTTTCTTACTGCTGATGCTTTTGGCGTTCTACCTCCTGTTGCCAAACTTACTGCCGATCAAACCATGTATCATTTTTTAAGTGGTTATACAGCGAAAGTTGCAGGAACCGAAAGAGGAATTTCAGAACCTCAACCTACTTTTTCTTCTTGTTTTGGTGCGGCCTTTTTACTTTTACATCCAACCGTTTATGCTCAACAATTAGCTGAAAAGATGAAAAAATATGGCTCTTCTGCATATTTAGTTAACACCGGATGGATTGGTGGACCTTATGGTATTGGAAAAAGAATCGATATTCCTTCTACTCGTGCTATTATTGATGCTATTTTAGACGGATCTATGGAAAATGTAGAATATGAAAAACTACCAGTATTTGGATTAATGATACCTAAAATGGTGAAAAATGTTGATTCTAAAATACTTCACCCTCGTAATCTATGGGAAAATCCAAAAGATTGGGATCAAGCAGCTAATAATCTAGCTTCTAAATTTATCAAAAATTTTGAAAATTTTACCGATAATGAAGAAGGTAAAAGACTAGTTTCTGCAGGCCCTCAGTTATAAGAAGATCATAATAAAATAATAAAAAAGGGGGATATAAATTATTTATATCCCCTTTTTTTTAAAAA
>DAOLWT010000198.1:0-4257 GCA_035421345.1 Bacteroidales bacterium | reverse complement strand
AGCACATTTAATTCCATGGGGTATTATTTTATTGACAAATATATAAATTTATTAAAAACCGTTTACGGAATACATTAACAAAAAAAGGGGAAGCTATTGCCTCCCCCATATTCAGTAAGTTAATACGGTTATTTAATAATCAGTTTTTGCGTGTATATTTTATCGTTACTACTAACTTTAGCTATATAATATCCTTTTTCAAAAGAAGAAACATCTATATACTGCGTATTTTTATTGATTTTTGAGGTGTACACTATTTTTCCTGTAATATCGAAAATTTCGAGGTTTCCATTTCCATTTGAAAGCAACATCACATAATCGCTTGCTGGATTCGGGTACATATTAATTTTTTCTCCGTTTATTTCTTTTATACCGGCAATACTAGCCATATCTACCTTTATGGTTTGTGATATTTCTTTAGTACCTGTATGCTGAACAAAAACAATAAACTGACAATTTTCTTTAATGGTATCGAGAACAACAAACGTTACTTTAACCGATTGAGTTGTGTTTCCGGAGAAGTTAAGGTCGGATCCGGATGCATCGGGGTACATGCCGCGACAAACATAATCTAAATCGGTAAAGTTTTCATTCCATACCGTATCTATGTTTGATTCTATAACTGCCGTATGGACTTTCCATCCCGATTCGTGCGATTTATATAGTTCTTGAACTGTAATATTCGCATCATATAAATTACAAGAATAATTCCTCGAAGGAACTATATTAACAGCAATGGAATGATTTGATTTATTAGTTATACATTCATTATAAACTGGTGTATAAACACAACACATATCAACACTATGACTTATTCCTACTTTAGGCGTTATTCCATCGAATACCACTACCGGAACATCTGTAATGCCATAATAATTTTTTCTTTGAATGGAGGATACATTCGTAAACTCATCTGTAATATGATAATCAATAGCGATTGCATTTTTTTTATTGACCTGAATAAGGTTTGATTCGCCTTTCATGGATAACGGACAATAGACCGATTTAATATTTGTAAAATTTTCTAATAACACGATATTACGTGTAATTCCGCCTTGCACAATAGCCGAATCGATATTAGATAGAGGAGAATACCCTTTATTTTGATAAAATGCCCGAACACCATAAGTGTATGCGTTCGGATTTGGTTTATTATCTATAAAACTGGTATTTGTTCCAGTATATATTAATTTATTATTTCGGTATAAAGCATACGAATTGGGTGAAACAGAAGGGGCTGTCCATGTAATATCGATATCCTCAGTTGAAACAATATATTCTGCGTTATTAATAGATGGTGCTTCTGGTACAGAAGTTATCATTTCAAATCGAATATCATCAATATAATAACCTGCTGTAGCATTTGTTGGAGTAGGTGCTGAAAATGGATTCATTCCATAAAAATTTATTGCATCGAGTTTACAAAGCGTATCTAAGCCCATAGCTCCTTTACTTAAGCGATAACTAGAGATTTCAACTCCATTAATTAAGAACGTAGCAAAATCATCATCTAAATCAACAATCATATTTACCTTATTCCATGTATTATGTGAAAAATGGGCTTTTGCAGCCATAGGCCCATTCGCATGAACAAACACGGAATCATCGTACATGTATGCTTCAAACCCCCATATAGAATTGGTTGGCCCTGAAAATTGATTTAAAAAATTAAAATACGCTAGATAATTGCAATCTACCCATAAATAAAATTGCACATTATAACGACCTGTTGTTTTATCGTTCAAATTAAGTATTACGTCGTTATGCGCATCAATAAAAAGCGAATTAGAACCACTATGCGATTTAATATTGGTTATTTCGGCATCTTCCATAGGATCGCCGGGGGCATCAGAAAAAGTATTCCAAGGAACTCCCATATAATAAACTGCAGAATCCCCAATCGCTAATGCGTCGAAATTGGTTTCGTAAATAATAGTTTGAGACCTTAAAAAAGAGACACTTATTAATAAAAATAATGTTAAAAAATAAATTTTTTTCATTTTTTTATGTTTTAAATTAATATCTATACAAATATATATACTTTTATTTATATTTCATAGTATTTTATTGCTTATTTGTATTAAATAATTAGTTTTTTGACAGATTTTAAAATTTATGATTTTTTATCCATTTTCAGACTATGTTTATTTATACTTTTGTTAAAAAAAAATTATGCGTAAACTAAAAAACCCATTTACACTCATTAAAGATTATCATTGTTTTGGATGTTCTCCCGATAATCATGCGGGTTTAAATATGGAATTTTATGAAGATGGAGATGAGATTTTTTGCGAGTGGTCACCCAAACACCATTTAGAAGGATATAATCAGGTATTACATGGAGGCATACAAGCAGCCTTAATAGACGAAATTGGTTATTGGGCTGTCGCTATTAAGCAAAAAACAGGAGCAGTAACTTCTAAAATGGAAATAAAATTAAGAAAAACGGTATTTACGAATAAAGGGAATATTTTTCTTCGTGCCAAATTAATAGAAGTATTAAAAGGAAAAATTGCCTATGTTCGTGTAAGTCTTTCCAATTCAGAAAATCAAATATGTGCAACCGGAGAAATGTATTATTATCTTTTTTCTTTAGAAGAATCTATTAAGAATTATAATTTCCCGGAAAACCATGATTCCTTTTATGAAGATATTGCATAAATATAAAATTAGCCACTAATTTCAACCATTTAAAATGTCATTATTTAGAAACTTCTCTATAGGAATAAACACTTACGGCGATGCACATAAATTAATTGTAAAACATCGTTTATGGAACTATGTGCTCTTACCCGGACTAATAAATTTTTTATTGATTATTTGTATTTTTATTTTAGGTTATTATACCGGGACCTACTCAACTAATAAATTAATAAATTGGTTTGGATTATCTACTCACTCTTCCGATTTTTTAAGTTTGCTAAGTACGTTAATATCTTTTTTTATACGCATTATCGTTTATTTTTTTCTTTTCTATTTATATTTCTTACTCTATAAATACGTCGTATTAATGATTATGTCGCCTTTACTGGCAATTATTTCAGAAAAAACAGATGAAATGATAACAGGCAATAAATACAAATTCAATTTAAAGAAACTAATAAAAGATATTATAAGAGGAAATAAAATTGTTTTACGAAATTTATTCAAAGAATTACTCTTTACCTGCCTATTTTTTCTTTTATGTTACATCCCCATAATTGGAATAATTTCTCCCTGTATATTGTTTGTAATATCTATGTATTATTACGGGTTTTCCATGATTGATTATTCAAATGAACGAATGAATTTATCGGTTCGCGAAAGTGTTCAATTTGTAAGTACAAATAAAGGTTTTGCGATAGCCAACGGATTAATTTTTTATGTATTACTTATGATTCCGTTTGTCGGACTATTAATAGCCCCTTCATATTCTGTTATTGCTGCTACTATTGGAGTTCGTAAAATAAGCAGGAACGAAAATAATTTTTAAAATTAACTTATACTAAATGAACAAACTAAGTATATCGGCCATCTCCTACTTAAACACACTGCCTTTTGTTTACGGAATAAACCATTCAGGAATATTAACAAATTTCCATTTTCAGCTAGAAATACCCTCCGTAAGTGCTAAACATTTTATTAATAACGAAGTAGATATTGCACTTATACCGGTAGCGGCATTAAACCAAATTGAATCCTATCAGCTTTTAAGCGAGTATTGTATTGGTAGTCATAAGGAAGTAAAAACGGTATTATTGTTATCGCAACTACCTTTAAATAAAATTAGAAAAATTCATCTGGATTACCATTCTCTTACTTCTGTTAATCTTGCGAACGTTTTAGCACAAAATTATTGGAAAATAAAGCCCGAATGGATTCATCTTACGAATGAAGAAACATATTCTGAGAAGGAAAGTATTGTTGCCATTGGAGATAAAACATTTCAATTAACGGAAAAGTTTAATTATGTTTATGATTTATCGAAAGAATGGTACAATTTCACCGGACTGCCTTTTGTTTTTGCCTGCTGGGTTGCTAAAAAGGGTTTAAGTCAGGAAATAATAACCCCATTTACCGCAGCACTAAAATGGGGCGTAGAAAACAAGAAAGATGCTATTACTAAATTATTCAATATTCAATTATTCCCTAATATTAATATAAATGAATATTTAGAAAAAAACATTGATTATAACTTCGATGAACCGAAAAAAAAGGCATTGCATCTTTTTCTATCTTATTTAAAATAAATGTTATTCTTCGCTGAAAAAATATACT
>DAOLWT010000197.1:0-4267 GCA_035421345.1 Bacteroidales bacterium | reverse complement strand
TTAACCTCAACCTTAACCTTAACCTCAACCTCAACCTCAACCTCAAATTAGATGGAAAAAAACAGTAAAATATATATTGCCGGACATACAGGGATGGTTGGGTCAGCTATTCATAGGTGTTTAGTATCTAAAGGCTATCATCATTTTATTCTTGCTGATATAGATATTCTCGATTTAATAAGACAATCAGAAGTTGAAACATTTTTTGAGAAAGAAAAACCGGAATATGTAATTAATGCTGCTGCCAAAGTAGGAGGTATTCTGGCTAATAATACCTATAGAGCCCAGTTTATTTATGAAAATTTAGCAATCCAAAATAATATAATTCATTGTTCGTATAAGTACGGAGTAAAAAAAATGATTTTTTTAGGAAGTTCTTGTATTTATCCGAAATTAGCTCCACAACCCTTAAAAGAAGAATATTTATTAACCGGAGAATTAGAATCTACGAACGAGCCTTATGCCATTGCAAAAATTGCAGGAATAAAAATGTGCGAAAGCTATCATAAACAATACGGATCAAATTTCTTTTCGGTAATGCCTACGAATTTGTATGGTCCTAACGATAACTATCATATTGAGAAATCGCATGTTTTACCTGCTATTATTAGAAAAATGCATTTAGGTAAATGTCTGCAAAATAACGATTGGGAAGCCATTAAAAAAGATATTGAAAAAAGACCTATTAATGGATTAACAGGTTCTTCCAATGAAAATGAAATTAAAACAGGATTATTAAAGTATGGGATATCTAAAAATATAATTACGCTTTGGGGAAGTGGTAAAGTATATCGCGAATTTTTACATGTAGATGATATGGCTGCTGCTTGTGTTTATTTATTAGAGAATACAAATGCAGATGACTTAATAAATAAAGAGAGCGTTTCTTTTTTAAATATAGGAACAGGAAAAGATATTACCATTTCTGATTTAGCATTGTTGGTTAAAAACATTATAGGATATAATGGAACAGTTAAATGGGATGATTCAAAACCCGATGGTACTCCCAAGAAATTGTTAGATGTTTCCAGATTAAAGAAAACAGGATTTACCTATAAATATTCTTTAGAAGAAGGAATTAATATGGTTTATAAGGAATATATAAAATAGTTCGTACAAATTTGTTTAAAATGAAAAAAAGAAATTTTATATTAGCGATACTTGTATTATGTATTACCTTTTTAATGGGTATATACGACATACAAGCACAAAAAATTTCCGAGAATGATTACAGCAAAATTAAAGTGGATGATTTAACCGATGATCAAATAAAAGCAATTGTTCAAAAAGCAGACCTATCGGGAATGACGGAATCTGAAATTGAAATTGCAGCCAAAGCAAAAGGGATGTCGGATTCAGAAATATTAAAATTTAAAAAACGATTAGCAGAATTAAAAATTTCTACAAACAATAATAAAACTTCCGTTGAAAGAAACCGAGACACAAATATTGAAAAAGATTCTACCGATAAAAAAGAGAATCCGTTGGCAAAAAAAATATTCGGGTTTTCTTTATTCACCAATACAAATCTTTCATTTGAACCAAGTACAAATATCGCTACACCCTTAAATTATCAGTTAGGTCCGGGCGACAAATTAATTATTGATATTTGGGGAGCATCACAAGAAACCTATGAACAAAAAGTGACAGCGGAAGGCTATATTATTATTAGCAATTTAGGTCCGATATATGTAAACGGAATGACTATTGAACAGGCAACAGCAAAAATTAAAAAAGAAATTAGTAATATTTATGCAGGCTTATATTCAGGAAACACTTTTCTTAAAGTAACATTGGGAAGTGTAAGAAGCATTAAAGTAAATATTGTTGGAGATGCCGAATTGCCGGGAACTTATACGATATCGTCCCTCTCTACTGCTTTAAATGCGATATATGTAGCAGGAGGTCCTTCCGAAAATGGATGTTTGCGTAACATTAAAATTATAAGAAATAATTTGGTTGTGGCAGAATTAGATTTTTACGAGTTTTTGTTAAAAGGAGAGTTGCCCAAAAATATGCGTTTACAAGATGAAGATATTATTTTTATTCCTACTTATGAGAATAGAGTAGAAATTAAAGGAGCTGTAAAAAGAAACTTTTTGTTTGATTTAAAAACATCCGAAAATTTAAAAGATTTAATTTATTATGCAGGAGGGTTTACCGATAAAGCATATAATGAAAATATTAAAATTAGTAGAAAAACAGGAAAACAATATAAAGCGTTCGATGTTGCAAGAACAGAACAAGATACATTCAAACTAAAAAATGGGGATGTAATAGAAGTAGATACCGTATTACAGAAGTTTGAAAACAGGGTAAGAATAGAAGGAGCCGTTAACAGACCGGGCGAGTTTGCCATAAACAATAGTTTATCTTTGTGGGAGTTAATTGAAAAAGCCGGAGGCCTAAGAGAAGATGCTTTTAAAAACAGGGTAATTATTAATCGTACACAAGATGATTTATCTTTAAAAGTAATTCCGGTCATTGTAACAGATTCCATAAAATTGAAAAGTATTTTATTACAGAAAGAAGATATTGTTTCTGTTGCATCCATTTTTGATATACAAGAGGAATATGTTTTAAATATTGAAGGAGAAGTAAAAGTGCCGGGGAAATACCCTTATGCAGAAAATACATCGATAGAAGATTTAATCATAAAAGCCGGAGGTTTTTTAGAATCGGCATCTTTAGCTAAAATTGAGGTTTCCAGAAGAATTAAGGATAATCAATCAACTTCTTATAATGAAAAAATAGCAGAAATTTTTCAGTTTCAAATTACACAAGATTTAAAAGTATCTGATTCAGCTTCTAAATTTGAATTAATGCCATTCGATAATATCTATATTCGTAAGTCACCGGGATATACGGAACAAAAAATGGTTCAATTAGAAGGAGAAGTATTATTTCCCGGATTTTACAGTATTTCATCTAAAAGTGAACGAATTTCCGATATAATAGCTCGTTCGGGAGGAATTACACCCGAAGCGTATGTAAAAGGTACACGATTAATTCGGCAAATCTCTTCATCAAAACAACTACAATTAAAAGATATTGAAAAGTTAAAAGAAAGAGTAAATGATACCTTGCCTATTGATGAACATACAATTAATAAAACAGAAACAACGATAAGTATTGATCTTGAAAGAATTCTTAAAAAAGCGGGATCTAAGTATGACTTATTCTTAGAAAAAGGAGATGTTGTAAAAATTCCAAAAGAACCGCAGACAGTTGGTTTAAGTGGCGCATTATTATATCCGGTTGTGGTAAGATATATGAAAGGCTATGGAGTAAGAAAATATATTTCTTCGTCGGGTGGTTTTTCGGATGATGCAAAACCTTCCAAAATATATGTTGTAAATATTAATGGTTCTGTAAAAAGAACATCTCGATTTTTATTTATTAAAAATTATCCTAAAGTAGAGCCGGGAGCAGAAATTGTAGTACCGCAAAAAACGGAGAAAAAAGGCATGAGCACGACAGAAGCGGTAGGTTTTGGAACTGCTATGTCATCCTTAGCTTTGATTATAATTACAATTGTAAATGCTTTAAAATAAATTTTGAAATAATTCATAAATGACAGAAACGCAAACAAAAAAAGAAAATAAAGATAGCGAAATCGATTTAATTGATATTGCAAAAAAAATATGGAGTGGACGAAAAATAATAATAAAGTCCATGATTGTTTTTTTTGTATTAGGTATTTTTATTGTTATATTTTCTCCTAAAGAATACAAATCGGAAATTACCTTAGTAGTTGAAACCAGTGCAAGCGGGAGTGGTATGTCGGGTTTATTGCAACAGTTTGGTGGATTGGCTGGAATTAATTTAAACAATACTACAAATAAAGAAGCATTAGTTCCTGATTTGTACCCTGAGGTTATTAAAAGCACACCATTTCTGCTTGAAATAATGAAACAGAAGGTTATTGAATCGAAATATGATTCTACAATAACTATAGCACAATATATTGATAGATATACTCGCCCTTCGTTAGCTAGTTCCATTAGTAAATATACGATAGGATTACCCGGAATAATAATGGAATGGATACGAGGTAAAAATAAAAATTGTTCAAATAAAAAACTTCCGATTTTAAATTCAGATTCTGCAATAAGTTTATCAATAGAGCCTATAAGTATAACGAAAGAGGAATCGGATATTATAGAAGCATTATCAGAATGTATAAATACAGAGCAGGATTTTAAGAAATCCAACAAATTTATTATTCGTGTTGAAATGCAAGATCCTTTAGTTGTTGCTCAAGTTA
>DAOLWT010000196.1:0-4282 GCA_035421345.1 Bacteroidales bacterium | reverse complement strand
TACGTTTTGTGTAATTTTAATTTTATAACTTTTTGCTTGACCAAAAAGTTACAAACCTGCCTGCCGGTATTCTAGGATATATAAAAATATATTAGACAAAAGTTATTAACAATTTAAGCTGCAAATTTGTATGTATCAACATAAGGCGTTCCCCTATTAATTACAGCAAAGATTCTTGATATCATTTTGTTTCTAATTATATTCATTATGCTCATTCCATTATCACCTTTTTCTTTTCTGGTTTTATAATATAATTTCATTTCAGGATTACAAATAATAGAGGATCTTGCGCATTGATTCAATAATGATTTGATTTTTTTATTTGCAAGAGGACTTACTTTATTTCTGCCCTTTATACTTGTGCCCGAACTATAAGGAAATGGAGCAGTTCCATAATAACTTGCAAATTTTATCCAGTTCTCAAAATTGGAAAAGCAATTAGTTTGGAGTTGTTAAAATAATTTAAAATTGATTTTATTGACCAATATATTTTTGAGTTTTATGAATAAATGTTCAATTAATAATATCGCCTCTATGAGGCTTTATAAGGGTTGAATTTTTTGTATTACCATAATTCCGCACCTACGGTGCTGGCATTTTAAAAATAATTAATAAACAACTTAGCCACGTAGTGGCGATATTATGGTAAAAAAGAATACAGCTTAAACATAAGTTCCAGAGGAACGATATTACAAAATAAATATGCTAAGCGCAATCATCAATAACCACTAAAGCCACATAGAGGAAACATTATGGTAAAGAACTACCATAATTAAAATACTCAACAACCACAATTAAATCAGCCTCGTAGTAGTGTAATTATGGTAAAAAATGTAAAGCGCCATTTGCTTTGCCGGTAGGCTAGATGGATATTACTTTTTTTAACTTTTTCTTTATCCTTTCTCATTCATTCTCTCATTCTCTCATCCTATCACTCCATCACTCCATCATTCTCTCATTCCCTCATTCAATCATTCAGTCATTCTATCATTCTATCATTCTATCATTCATTCTAACATTCTATCTCCAGATTTTGAATTTTTATTGTTAAATACACGAGAAATATTACTTTTATATCTTCAACAATTTACTTATGTGCGGAATTTGTGGTTTTTATTCTAAAACAAACATTTTTTCGGAAGAGGAGTTAAAAAAAATGGCTCTGGCTCTCTCCCACCGAGGTCCCGATGCTAACGGATTCTTCTTTCACGATGCTTTCGCCCTCGCTCACCTAAGGCTTAGCATTATCGACCTCTCGGATGCCGCTAATCAACCTATGACTTCTCATAACGACAGATATGTTATGGTTTTTAATGGGGAAGTATATAACTATAAAGAAATAGAAAAAGAACTTAAAATTCAGAATAACATATTTTGCGCTAAAACAAGCTCAGATACCGAAATAATTCTTGAAGCATTTTCACAATGGGGGATTGACTTTGTTAATAAGCTGAATGGAATGTTCGCTATTGTAATTTACGATAAAGAAGAAAAATCATTCTCCTTATTCCGCGATCGACTTGGGATTAAACCGCTTTATTATTTTTACGACGGAACTCATTTTGCTTTTGCTTCGGAATTAAAAGCATTGAAACAACTGCATTTTATAAACAAAACCCTTACCCTAAATCCGATTGCCATTAATGAATACCTTCATCTAGGTTATATTCCGGAACCGGATACGCTATACAAAAATATTTACAAATTTCCTTCGGGTTCTTATGGTATTTTATCGCATAAAGGACTCGAGATAAAAAGGTATTGGAATATTCACGATAAAATTTCCGAAAACCAAATTACCGATGAACACGAAGCTAAAAACAGTTTAAAAGACCTTCTTATTTCTTCTGTAAAATACCGCATGATAAGCGATGTACCTTTCGGGACATTTTTAAGCGGAGGCATTGATTCGAGCTTGGTTACGGCTATTGCACAAAGTATAAACGCAGAACCGATAAAAACGTTTAACATCCGTTTTAATGAATCGAAATATGACGAAAGTCCTTATGCACGAGCTGTTGCGAAATATCTTCATACAAATCATACCGAATATACAATTACCGAAAAAGACGCACTCGAACTAATTCCGCAATTACCCGGAATTTATGATGAGCCTTTTGCCGACTCATCAGCTATTCCAACTTTACTCGTCTCGAAAATGGCAAGGCAACAAGTAACTATGACTTTATCGGGCGACGGTGGAGATGAATTGTTCATGGGCTATGGTGCTTACCGATGGGCAGAAAGACTAGACAATCCATTTGTGAAAACATTCCGTGCTCCTATTGGGAAAACCCTGTCAATATTAAATAATAGATGTAAAAGAGCGGCACATCTTTTTGAAAAGGTTCAACAAGAGAATATGAGAAGTCATATTTTTTCGCAGGAACAATATTTATTTTCGCGTGCTGAAATAAAAAAAATACTTCATCCAGAATTTTATCACGACTTTAAATTGGACGAGAATCCCTTGTTGAAACGTAATTTAAGTGCTTCTGAAAAGCAATCACTTTTTGACCTAAACTATTATTTAAAAGACGATTTACTGGTTAAAGTAGATCGTGCCTCCATGCATCATTCACTCGAAACACGGGTGCCTTTGCTTGATTACCGTATTGTTGAATTTGCATACAAGCTTCATCCTTCTTTACGAATGAACGGAAAAACCACCAAATATTTATTAAAAAAAGTTTTATCCGACTATATTCCCGAAAGCTATTTTAACCGTAAGAAACGAGGTTTTGCAGTGCCTTTAGAGAAATGGATGAAAAAGGAGTTGAAAGAGATGGTGCAAGAACGTTTGAGTGAAGAAAAAATAAATTTAAACGGTATTTTAAATTATGCTGAAGTAGTAAAACTAAAAACAGCTTTTTATGCCGGGAAGAAGAGTTATTTATATAATAGGTTGTGGGAACTAATGGTTTTGCAAAATTTTATATCCTAAAAAATGAAACACAAGCCATATTTACTATTTTTGTTATTGTTTTAATCATTTATTATAAAATGAATATTGTCTTATTAAGTAATATATTCCAATGGAAGTCTTATACATTTACCGACTATGTATATTCTCCATTATTATTAATGTTAATATTACTTATTGGATATATGGTTCAAAAAAGGAAGATTGAAAATAATCCTGTTTATCGATATTATTTTAAAGGTTTAGCCGTAAAATTATTTTCTGCCATTATTTTTTTATTAATTTTTACCGAATATTATGGCGGGGGCGATACTATTGACTATATGAGAGGAGCAGTCCCTATGTCAAGACTGTTATTTAAAGATCCGGGGAATTATTGGTCTATTTTTTCAGGGAAAGTTAGTTGGCAAGAAGCTTGGTATTATTTTGACACAAGTACCGAATGGCCTCCTCACTACTTGTGGAAAGGCGCTAATACCCGTTTTGTAATAAATATTTCGAGTTTAATAAACACCATCGGGTTTAGGGCTTTTATGCCCACCACCATTTTAGTTGCCGCTTTTTCATATATAGGGGTTTGGAAATTGTTTCTTTTTTTTACCGATTACTTCCCCCAACTAACCAAACAAATGGCCATAGCCGTGCTTTTTGTTCCGTCTGCCTTATTTTGGGGCTCGGGTATTATGAAAGACACCTATACTTTTGCGGCAGCCGGATGGTTTGTTTATAATATACATATGATATTTTATAAAAAACAAAAAATATCGCTGAATATTTTTTTAGCTTTAATAAATGCATTAATTATTATTGCTATTAAACCCTATATTTTTGCAGCTTTATTACCCGGTACTATAATATGGCTTACTTTTGATAGGATAAAAAGAATCCGGAATAAGCTAATAGCTGCATTTATGTTACCGTTTATTATTACTATTGGATTTGGAATTATATTAGTTGGACTTACCTTATTAAAAGGGCAATTGGGCGAATATGGGAGCATGGAAACAGCTGTAAAAAAAGCACAAACGGTACAGCAAGACCTTTTACGGGAAGAACAATATGGTTCTAATTCATACAATATCGGAAAAATTGACGGCACAATTGGGGGGATGTTAAAAGTAGCACCTATGGCTGTAATTGCAGGTATGTACCGCCCTTTTTTATGGGAAGCCAGAAACCCGGTTATGCTGATTTCAGGATTGGAAAATTTTATCCTTTTACTGTTAACCATTTTTTTATTATTTAAATTAAAATTTGTCCGATTTTTTCAATTTATTTTTTCCGACCCTATTCTAATTTTTTCTATGCTATTTACCGTTTTCTTTATGTTTGCCGTTGGAATGGCTTCTGCCAATTTTG
>DAOLWT010000195.1:2828-4301 GCA_035421345.1 Bacteroidales bacterium | reverse complement strand
ATAAAAATAAGCAAAGAAAAAATATTATTAATTTAACATTCGATTTGAAAATTTAAGATTAAGTTATGAAAAGTATAGATAAAATATTATATATTTGTAATTAATTAAAAAAACAGAAATATTTATAATGAATTACATTAATTTTGACAAGAATCAGTTAGTTAATTTAGAATATTCATTAGATAAAGAGATATTAAGATCCAACCGAGCCGGGTCCTATTCTTGTACATCTATAATAGGCTGTAACACCCGAAAGTATCATGGCTTGTTTGTAACACCGCAGTCTGCAATTGATGATGAAAATCATGTTCTTTTATCTTCTTTAGATGTTACCCTAATTCAAAAAGAAGCAGCATTTAATTTTGGAATTCATAAATATCCGGGAGGAGTATATTCTCCCAAAGGACACAAATATTTTAGTGATTTTACCACAGAACCTATTCCCAAACTTACATTTCGTGTTGGAGGTGCTATTCTTACCATGGAATTGCTTTTAGCTATTGATGATGAAAGGGTTTTAATTCGTTATAAATTAGAAGATGCTCATTCCCCTACAATTATTCGCTTTAAACCTTTTTTAGCATTTCGTAATGTTCACAAATTATCTAAAGCAAATGTTTCCGTAGAAAGAAAATATGAAAATATTGATAACGGAATTAAATATAGAATGTATGTTGGGTACACCCATTTGTTTATGCAGTTTTCCAAGAAAAATGAATATACTCATGTCCCAGATTGGTTTTATAATATAGAATATCAGCAAGAACAAGAAAGAGGGTACGAATACCAAGAAGATCTTTTTGCTCCCGGATATTTTGAAATGCCTATTGAAAAAGGAGAAGAAATAATTTTCTCTGCAGGTACATCTAAAATAGATACGTTAGGATTAAAAAAACTATTTACAAATGAAGTAAATAGAAGAATACCACGCGATAATTTTGAAAACAATTTAATTAATTCAGCTCATCAGTTTATTGTTCATAGAAATAATAAAACAGAGGTTGTTGCCGGATTCCCTTGGTTTGGTAGATGGGGAAGAGATACGTTTATTGCTTTACCCGGAATTACACTGTCAATAGATGATCCTAAAACATGCAAAGCCGTTTTAGATACCATGCTTTCCGAACTTAACGGTCCCCTTTTCCCTAATATTGGAAATGGAAATCAGGCTGCTTTTAATTCAGCTGATGCGCCTTTGTGGTTTTTCTGGGCTTTACAACAATATGCCGATTATACAGGGACAAAGGATTTGATTTGGAAAGAATATGGGCGCAAAATGTTGCAAATATTGGATGGTTATAAAGAAGGGACGCTATTTAATATTAAAATGCAGAATAATGGCTTAATATATGCCGGAGAACAAGGAAGAGCGATAACTTGGATGGATGCTGTTGTTATGGGTAGGCCGGTAACACCTAGAATAGGAATGCCTGTTGAATTAAGTGCCTTGTGGTATAATGCCATTATGTTTTC
>DAOLWT010000195.1:0-2728 GCA_035421345.1 Bacteroidales bacterium | reverse complement strand
GTTCCGGACTATCTTTTGTTAAAAAAATATATACTTCTTTTGAATCAGAGTTAAAAGAAAAATGCATCGGGACCATATCGGAAGTTTTTGATGGAGATCCTCCTCATAAGTCCGGAGGTGCTATTTCTCAAGCATGGAGTGTAGGAGAAATACTTAGAATAAAGAAATTAATAGAAAAAGTAGAGCGAGAAGAAAATTCTGTAAATATAACAGGGAAATGAAAGTTTTAATGTTTGGATGGGAGTTTCCACCGCATATTACGGGTGGTTTAGGTACAGCTTGTTATGGCCTTTCGAAAGCGCTATTAAAACAGGATGTGGAAATCCTTTTTGTTGTTCCTAAAGCATACGGAGATGAAAGTCAGGATGCTGCCAGACTTATTAATGCAAGCGATATTAAAATAGATATTTCGAATCGTGTTTTTCAAAACTATTGGAAGCAAATAACGTATATGGAAATCGGTTCGAACCTTATTCCTTACGTATCTCCGGAAGAATTCGAACGATTAATTTCAAATTCAATTTTTGATCATACCGATGTAAATAGCTCTATTTTTCAAGAACATTTTATGTTCACCGGAAAATATGGAAAAGATTTAATGACCGAAGTTTCTCGGTATGCCCTTATAGCATCGGTTATTGCTGGTTCTAATCATTTCGATGTTATTCATGCACACGATTGGTTGACATACCCTGCTGGTATAGCAGCAAAAAAAATAAGTGGAAAACCGTTGGTTGTCCATGTTCATGCTACAGAATTTGATCGCTCCGGAGAAAATATAAATCAAAATGTGTATGATATTGAACGGAAAGGAATGGAAGCGGCTGATAACGTAATTACGGTTAGTAATTACACTCGTCAAATCGTTATTGATCGGTATGGAATAAACCCGGATAAGGTAATAACAGTTTATAATGCGGTTGAACCTCCGATAAATAATGTTGTAGTTGAAGCAAAAAAACATATTAAAGAAAAGGTCGTTACTTTTTTAGGGCGTGTTACTTTTCAGAAAGGCCCCGATTATTTCGTGGAAGCAGCTTATAAAGTTCTTCAGAAAGATAAAAATGTTCGTTTTGTAATGGCCGGACAGGGTGATATGCTCAACAGAATGATAAAGAGGGTTGCTCAACTTCGAATCTCTGACCGTTTTCATTTTACAGGATTTTTAAAGGGGTCGGATGTTGATCGGATGTTTGCACTCAGCGATGTTTATGTGATGCCTTCGGTATCTGAACCTTTTGGAATTTCCCCATTAGAAGCGCTTCGATCGAATGTGCCTGTGGTAATTTCTAAACAATCGGGCGTTTCAGAAATATTAAAATATGCGTTAAAAGTCGATTTTTGGGATATTGATGCTTTATCTGATTCAATATACGGATTACTCCATTACAAAGCACTTTCCAATATGTTTATGCACTACGGGAAAGCAGAAGTGGATGATTTAAAATGGGATGATTCTGCCTTAAAAGTAAAATCAATTTACGAATTGATGTCTTCAAAAAAATAAGTTTGAATTTCTATTAAAAGATATAGATTTAAAAAAGATGAGAGCAATTTGTTTTTATTTCCAGGTCCACCAGCCATATCGGTTAAGAACGTATCGTTTTTTTGATATTGGAGTTGATCACCATTATTATGATGATTATGCAAATCGCTATATCCTTAGAAGGGTAGCAGATAAATGCTATATTCCGGCAAACAATGTAATGTTGAATTTAATTAAAGAATTTGGGACTTCATTTAAAATCAGTTACTCTATTTCAGGTACAGCTCTCGATCAATTTGAAAAATATACACCTGATGTTATTGAAAGCTTTCAAAAACTTGCTGCTACAGGTTGTGTAGAGTTTTTAGCAGAAACATATGCTCACTCACTTTGTGCATTAAAAAGTAAAGAAGAATTTCAACGACAGGTATCTCAACAAGCTGAAAAGATTAAGCAGTTATTTGGACAAACACCAAAAACATTTAGAAATACAGAGCTTATTTATTCTGATCATATAGGTGAAATGGTTGCCGACATGGGATATAATACAATGCTTACAGAAGGAGCTAAACATATATTGGGATGGAAAAGTCCTAATTTTATGTATTGTAATGCAATTAACCCTAAATTAAAAGTATTGTTGAAGAATTTTCAATTAAGTGATGATATCGCTTTTCGCTTTTCTCAAACAAGTTGGAATCAATGGCCTTTAACAACAGAAAAATATGTTGACTGGTTGAATGCAGTTCCTCACGAACAGGAATGTGTTAACTTATTTATGGATTATGAAACTTTCGGAGAACATCAATGGCCCGAAACAGGTATTTTTGATTTTTTAAAAGCATTACCTCAACGCGTTTTTTCTCATTCGGATTTTAAGTTTTATACTCCTTCTGAATTATCATCTATCTTGCAACCGGTTTCATCTATTCATGTTCCTCACCCTATATCGTGGGCTGATGAAGAAAGAGATTTGACGGCTTGGTTGGGGAATGATTTACAAGAAGATGCTTACAATAAGTTGTATGAATTAGAAAATAAAATAAAAGATTGTTCAGATCCAATTATTTTAAGAGACTGGAAATACTTACAAACGAGCGATCATTTTTATTATATGTGTACCAAATGGTTTTCTGATGGGGATGTACATAAATATTTTAATCCATATAACACACCTTATGAAGCATTCATAAATTTTATGAATATTTTATCCGACTTCCAAATAAGAATAAATGAATTATG
>DAOLWT010000194.1:2613-4325 GCA_035421345.1 Bacteroidales bacterium | reverse complement strand
TATAAATTTTAATGATACCATTAACGCATTAAATTGGAGAGCTTACCAGCCAAATCAACTCTTTTGCAAAGTAGAATTCTTAATTAAACAAAACCTTCTTCCATAAATATTTCTCGTTCCTATTGTTTTAAATATAAAGTTTTGTATCTTTATTTTCTATTATTTAAAACATGAAAACACGTTGTCCTTGGACAAAAGAAGACGAACTAATGATTCAGTATCATGATACCGAATGGGGCGTTCCTTTACATGATGATCAAAAACTTTTTGAATTTATAGTCCTTGACACTTTTCAAGCCGGACTTAGCTGGCAAATCGTATTAAAAAAAAGAGAACATTTTAAAAATGCTTTTGCTCAATTTAATGTTCATCGTATTGCTCAATTTAAAGAAAATAAAATTGAAGCATTATTAATGGATGCAAGCATTATTAGAAATAAATTAAAAATTTTAGCAACCATCGAAAATGCAAAATCGTTTATAAAAATCCAAAAAGAATTTGGGAGTTTTGATGCATTTATTTGGCAATTTGTAAATAACAAACCAAAAATAAATAAATGGAAAAAAATATCCGATGTTCCTGCTTTTTCAAAAGAATCGGATGCCATGAGTTTGGAATTAAAAAAAAGAGGCTTTAAATTTGTAGGAACCACTATTTGTTACGCTTTTATGCAAGCTGCAGGAATGGTAAACGATCATTTAGTAACCTGTTTTTGTTATAAAAAAAATGAAATTAAGAAATAACATAGCCTCTATTATCTGTATAAAGCCTTTCTTTTTATATCTGTGCTTTCTTTTTAATGCAATTCCTATTTTCGCTCAAACTTCCTCCATAAAATCGGGCAACCCGGCAATTATTCTTTCGGAATATATAAAAATTAAATCGGTTCAAGGAAATGAATCAAAAGCCGGAAAATTTTTATATGACTATTGCAAAGATAAAGGCTTGTATGTTCGGCTTTTTTCAGATTCCGACTCTTCCTATAATTTTGCAGCTTCGCTATATCCATTAGATTTAAAAAAGCCTAATATTATTTTACTAAATCATTTAGACGTGGTGCCTGCTTATGATTCTGTAAAATGGAAATTTCATCCTTTTTCTGGCGCTATCTATAATAATAAAGTTTGGGGACGTGGTGCTATTGATTGTAAAGGGCTTGCTGTTATTCAAATGATGGCTTTATTTTCTTTTATTGAAAAATCGAAATTAGAAAACTACCCTTATAATGTTACCATGCTTTGTGTTTCAGGAGAAGAAACAAATTCGAAATATGGAGCTGAATTAATAACAAAAACATATTTAAATGACTTAAACCCCTTAGTTGTCTTTGGAGAAGGAGGTTCCGGTGTTAACAATATTTTTACTTCGGATATAAATAAACCTATTTTTGGTATTTCAGTTGCTGAAAAAAGGTCGCTATGGCTAAAACTAGAAATTCATTCCGAATCATTCGGGCATGGAGCATCCTCCTCTGATTTATATGCAAACAAAAAATTATTAAGAACACTTATAAAATTAATGGATGAAAAAAAACGTATAAAATTTGACCCCGTTCTTATTAACATGTTTAAACAATTAGGTTCGCTCGAAAAAGGGTTTAAAGGTTTTGTTATAAGACATATTAACTGGGATATTTTTTGGCCTATTGTAAGAAATCAGTTTAATGAAGGAGAATTTCTGAATTTACTAACCTACAACACGATTACTATTAC
>DAOLWT010000194.1:0-2513 GCA_035421345.1 Bacteroidales bacterium | reverse complement strand
CCTATGTTATTTCCGGCTACTTCCGATAATAATTATTTTAGAAAAGAAGGAATTAATACATACGGTATTTTGCCTTCTATTTTAACAATCGAACAAATTGAAAGTGTTCATAATAATGATGAGCATATATCGATAGAAGGATTAAAAAAAGGAATAGACGTATATATTGAATTTATACGTTCCGTAAACGAAAGCCCTTCACCTAACTAACACGTAAAAAAATTATTTTACAGCTATTACCGAAATTTCTATATCAACGTTTTTGGGCAACTTAGATACTTGCACACATTCACGAGCAGGAGGGTTTTCTTTAAAAAATTGTCCGTAAATCGTATTTACTTTATCAAAATTATTCATATCAACGAGAAATATAGAGGCTTTTACCACATTTGTAAAATCCATGTCGGCTTGTTTTAATATAGCTGCAATATTATTCATAATCTGTTTCGTTTGTTCTTGAATATCTCCTGTAACCAGTTCCTTTAATGCTGGATTTATTGGGATTTGTCCTGAAACGAAAAGCATTCCATTTACTAATATGGCTTGACTATAAGGCCCAAGAGCTTCTGGGGCTGAAGAAGAATAAATTACTTTTTTCATAGGTTCGTATTTTCTAATTAAAAAATATAATGAATTTTAATAATCTCTGAAGTCCTTTTTCTTTGTTAATTTTAGGTCTTGTAGAATAGGCGACTTAATCTTTATAGTTAGATTATAACTTTTTCTAGTTCCCATCGGAATCCAGTTAAAAGCCAAATCCCAACAATGCAAATCGCGATAAATATCAACAGTTGTATAAGAAAAATCTTTTTGACTAAAATCATATCCCGACCGAAAGCCTATTTTCCATTTTGGAGTAACATTAATATTCCCGGAAAAATTCAATGTTTGAATAATATTTTTTTCTAATGTTTTACTTATCGGTTCAAATACATTTGCATATCTAAAGGAGTATTGAAAAGTGATATTCCACGCTTCATTAAAATCAATATATTTTTCTTGATTATCGCGTATCATTTCTATTTCTTCAGGTGTTCCTTTTGAACTTTTAATTTCTTTTTTTATATTCTGTGAACTTAAAGACCAATCTAAACTAAATGCCCAAGTGGTATTATCGCGATGAAAAAAACGTTTATTTTTAACAAGTTCAAATTCATTTGTTAGTTTTCCGGTAGAATCATTTAGTGCGTATGGATTCCATGAACTGCCATAGGTAATATCAATACGCTTAAAAAGTTTAGTTCTTCCCGACATTACTAAATTAGACCACTTTAAAGAATCTTTAACCAGATCATACCCTGATGAGATCGCAAAGTACTCAATTAATACTACTTTTTTAAACCCCGACAACGTATCTTTTTTACTTTTCACTTTCATCTCTAAATTATTTGACAAAGAAAAATTAACTCTTCCTGATTCATTTGAAGGGGGAGTTCCATATATTCCATTTTCGAAGATAGAATACTTTTTATAAGGCTGAAGAGGGTTAGTGGGATCGTATATAGAATCGTAATATCCCCACTTAGGTCTTCCGAAATCGGGGTTATAATTGAATGATACGCTAGGAGAAATTACATGTCGAATTGCCGCTATTTTAAAATTTTTAAATTGATACATCCCATATAAACGAGTACCTATGGACGAAGAGAAATTGAATTCGTGTGCAGTTTTAAATTCATTTAATGTATCAATTTTTATATAACTATATAATGTGTCACTCCCTTCTATAATGGTATCATTCACCCAAGTCTTTTTAATATTTTGCAAATACCATCGTTCGTGAAAATTAACCGTGTTGGTCCAATTAAAATTTTTAAATATCCGTATTGAACTACTTACTGGAATTTTATGCTCCATGCCATTTTGCATTTGTTTTAACGTTTGTTTCTTAAACAAAAGAGAATCGTACGATTCAATTGAATTTTCCGCATTCGCTGAATAATTCATGCTAATGGTTTCAAACCATTTTTCTTTTCCTATTCTGTTTTTACTTCTAAACGGATAAAACCGATTCACAGAAAAAGCAAGTTCTGGAAGGCCTAGATAAACAGATTTATTAAGGGTGTTTTGACTATGCGTCATATTCAATGAAAAAGAGTAATTATTTGCAATTCTAGTTGAATAGGAAATATTGGATTGCAGGGTGTTAGTAAGAAAATCTTGTGTTGAAGAGGGGTTAAAGGTATTATACTTACTTGATCCGGCTGAAACAGATGCAGAAAAACTACTATTAGGGCGTGCTTTGGTGCTTTGTTGGTGCGACCATCTTATGCGAAAATCTTTACTTTTCAAATACTTCGGATCAGATTTATCTCCCTCGATATTAACGGAATAACCAAAATCAAATTTTCCAGAATATTTATATCTTTTATTATACGATATAGCAGGCGATAAATTCCAACTACCTCTTGAATAAATATCTCCTCTAATAGCAAAATCCAAGTAATTCCCTAAACCTAAATAATAACCTCCTCTTTCTAGAAAAAATCCACGTGTAGCAGATTCTCCGTATG
>DAOLWT010000193.1:0-4335 GCA_035421345.1 Bacteroidales bacterium | reverse complement strand
TAGTCTAAAAATTTCTTTTGGTTTGATTCCTTTGTCTGTTTTTTGAATAGTACAACATTGGTTTTCTGGATCGTGTTCGAAAAACAAGATAAAATTTTCGTTGATCGCTCTTTCGTAGAATAATGTTTTTTCTTTTAATGAAAGGAGTGGTTGTATATCGAAGCTTGGAATATACGGAACATGAAGGTGGTATAAGGAAGGAATAAAATCGGCCATGAAAACTATTTTTTTTCCATTGTAATTAATTTCAGGAATGAGTTGTCCGAGTGTATGACCGTTATATATTTTTAAAAAAATATTTTCAAAAAGTTCTTCTTCACTATGAATAAATTCAATCTGTCCGTTTTCAAACAAAGAATAAAAATTTTCTTTATGATATGATGCTTTCTCTCTTGGATTTGGATTGTTTGCCGATACCCATTGATCGTGTGAACAATAATATGTTGCGTTCGGAAATACCGGAATTATCTTCGTATGGTCTTTGTTGTATTTTAAACAACCGCCAACATGATCAAAATGAAGGTGTGTTAGAATAACCGCTGTTATTTCATTTGCAGAAAACCCGTTTAATTTTAATGCTTCTTCTACATGTAAGCCGCTTATATAAAAATGCGAGAAGTATTTTTCATCTTGTTTATTTCCGATTCCAGTATCGATTAATATTTTTTCGTTTTTTTGTTCTATTAATAAAAGTCTATTACTAATAGGTATCATGTTGTTTTCATCAGCAATTATATTTTTTCCCCAAATTGCTTTTGGAACTACACCAAAACAAGCACCGCCATCAATTTTATAATTTTCGGCATCTATTATATGCAATTTCATGTTCACAATGTTGTGTTAATAAGATAGGAGCAAAGGTACTACTTATCGGTATATTTTTAATATAAATTTGCTTTAGCTTTAAACAGAATTTATGAAAATACATTTCATTGCTATTGGAGGAAGTGCTATGCATAATTTAGCCATTGCGCTTCACAAAAAAGGATATGATGTTAGTGGATCTGATGATGAAATTTTTGAACCTTCCAAAAGCAAGTTGGCCTTTTATGGATTACTCCCTAATAAAGAAGGCTGGGACACCTCAAAGATAACGAAAGAATTAGATGCGGTTATTATAGGAATGCATGCTCGAATAGATAATCCGGAATTATTGGAAGCACAAAAAATGGGGTTAAAAGTATATTCCTATCCCGAGTTTTTATATGAGCAATCTAAAACAAAAAAAAGAATTGTAATAGGCGGGAGTCATGGTAAAACAACCATTACAGCCATGATAATTCATGTTTTAAATTATTGCAAAATCGATTGCGATTACATGGTTGGAGCACAGTTAGAAGGTTTTGAGGTAATGGTGAAATTGACCGAAAAAGCACCCTACATGATTTTAGAAGGGGATGAATATCTTACCTCTCCAATAGATCGACGTCCTAAGTTTCATGTATATATGCCCGATATCGCTCTAATAAGTGGAATTGCATGGGATCATATAAATGTGTTTCCTACGTTTGAGAATTATATTGAACAGTTTCGCATTTTTGCAGACTTAGTAGTCGATAACGGTACACTTATTTATTGTGATGAAGACTCGGTTGTTAAAAAAGTATGTGAAAACGCAAAACCAAATTTAACCAAAATTCCATATACCGCTCCTTTATATAAAATTTCAGAGGGGAAAACATTTGTGTATGCAGGTGATAATATTTATCAATTAAAACTTTTTGGTAAACATAACTTGTTAAATTTAAGTGGTGCAAAAGCAGTATGTAATCAGCTGGGCATTAAAGATGATGTTTTTTTTGAAGCTGTTTCTCAATTTAGAGGTGCAACAAAACGCCTAGAATTAGTTGATTCGAATGAAAGGGTGAATGTATATAAAGATTTTGCTCATTCTCCTTCTAAATTAAAAGCCACTATTAATGCAGTAAAAGAACAGTATCCCGAAAGAGAATTGGTTTCCTGTATGGAATTACATACGTTTAGTAGTCTTACCGCCGAATTTTTAAAACAGTATAAAGGGGCAATGCAAAATACAGATATTGCTATTGTTTATTTTAATCCTCACACCATACAACATAAAAAAATACCACCCATTTCCATTCAACAAATTCAAGAATCTTTTGATAGAAAAGATATAAAGGTTTACAACGATATATCTATTTTATTAGAAGATTTATTAAAAATGGAATGGCAAAATAAAAACTTATTAATGATGAGTTCTGGAAATTTCGATGGACTAGATATCTCCCAACTTGCTCAACAAATAATTCGTTCTTGCTAACAATTAAAAAATTACGTTGGCTATTTCTATAATTGGTGTAGGGTTACTCATGGTGAAAAAATGCAAACATGGAGCTCCCGCTTTTAATAGTTCCTTACCTTGATGGATAGTCCATTCAATCCCAACTTTAGCTGCTTGTTCGTCGTTTTTACATTTGTCAATAGCATTAAAAAGGTCTTCGGGGATATCTACATGAAAAGTACTGGGGATTTTATATACTTGCGATTTTTTAGTAATTGGTTTTAATCCGGGAATTATTGGTACGTTTATCCCTTTCTCTTTGCATACATGAACGAAATCAAAATATTTTTTATTGTTAAAAAACATTTGGGTAACAATGTAATCCGCTCCGGCATCTACTTTTTCTTTCATATGTTTTATGTCGGCTGATAAGTTAGGCGCTTCAAAATGCTTTTCAGGATAACCGGCTACGCCTATACAAAAATCAGTATTAAATCCGTCTTTTATATCCTCTTCTATATATGTGCCATTGTTAATATTAACAACTTGATTAAGCAATCCAATGGAGTGAGCATGTCCGTTTAACTCAGGTTTAAAGTCGCGTTCATTTTGGGGAGGGTCTCCTCTTAATATTAAAATATTTTTAACGCCTAAGTAATGAAGATCAATTAAGGCATCTTCTGTTTCATTTTTTGTAAAACCTCCACATATTAAATGGGCTACAGCATCTGTTTTATAACGATACATTATGGCAGCACAGATTCCAACGGTTCCTGGCCTTTTGCGAATTCTTACTTTCTCTAGAAAGCCATTTTCTCGTTCTTTATAAACATATTCCGAACTATGGTATGTTACATTTATAAAGGGTGGTTTAAAATCCATTAATGGATCTAAAATTCCATATAACGAATCAATACTTTTCCCTTTTAATGGAGGGAGAATTTCAAATGTAACATAAGGAGATTTACTTCCTTTTATAACGTCAATAACTTTCATAAGAAAATAATAAAGCACAAAAATACATTATTCGGTTTTATAATTTACGTAATTATTAAATTTTATTTATATCATTATATTTTAGAAATTTGCAAAAATGCTTTTTCAAAAAAGAAAATGTTATATGATAATAGAAGAACTTATAAAACAACGAATATTAATATTAGATGGTGCTTCCGGTACCATGATTCAAAAATATAAATTAAGCGAAGAGGAATATAGAGGTAATAAGTTCATTTCACATACAATTAATTTAAAAGGGTGTAACGATATTTTGAATATCTCGAAACCCGAAATTATTAAACAAATTACGTTAGCATATCTTAATGCCGGTGCCGATATAGTATGTACAAATACGTTTAACGCCCAATCTGTTTCATTATCCGATTATGGACTGGAGCAATATGCGTATGAAATAAATCTCGCATCCGCAAAATTGGTAAAAGAAACCGTAAAATCCTTTGTGAAACAAAATTCGGGTAGAGATTGTTTTGTTGCAGGGTCTATTGGTCCTACCAATCGCACTGCTTCCATTTCTTCCGATGTGAATAACCCTGCTTTTCGTGCTGTTACTTTCGATGAACTTGTTATTGCTTATACGCAACAAGTGGAGGGGTTGATGGACGGAGAAGTTGATTTATTAATTGTTGAAACCGTTTTTGATACGTTAAATGTGAAAGCTGCTTTATATGCAATTACAGAGGTTTTTGAAAATAAAAGAAAAAAAATTCCGGTTATTGTTTCAGTAACAATAAGCGATGCAAGTGGTCGAACCCTGTCCGGTCAAACATTAGAAGCGTTTCTTATTTCTGTATCTCACTTTCCCTTATTTTCTGTCGGTTTAAATTGTGCTTTAGGAGCAGCCCAAATGAAGCCCTTTGTGGCATTTTTAGCCGAAAAAGCTCCTTTTAATATATCCTTATATCCCAATGCCGGATTACCAAACCAATTAGGAGGGTATGATGAAAAACCGGAGGAAATGGTGGCTATTATGGAACAATATGAATAATGGATTAGTAAATATGGTGGGGGGATGTTGTGGAACTACGCCCGATCACATTCGATTTCTTGCGTCTAAATCTAAAAAATACAAACCA
>DAOLWT010000192.1:0-4408 GCA_035421345.1 Bacteroidales bacterium | reverse complement strand
TATCCTTAAAGAATATTTTATATCTTTATTCTTTAAATAATTATTTTATTTATGCGATTTCGTAAAAAATTATTATGGATTATTTTATCCGCCATTCTTATTGCTATTGCTTCATTTTCGACATATATTTGGTTCTCAAAAAGTGAAAACAAAGACCCTTTTATTGCAATTCCTAATGATGCTATTTACATTATTGAAACATCGGATTTAACCAAAGGATGGTCAACTATTAGTAATAGCAAAATGTGGACGCATATGCGAACCAATGCCTATTTCGAAGACATCAGTAAAAGTGCAGCTTCGCTAGATTCATTGATTAAAGACAATCCAACCATGGATATGCTTTTCAGCAACCGTCAAATGCTCATCTCAGCTCACATGATTTCGGGAAACGATTATGATTTTCTCTTTGTTATCAATATGAAACAAGCATCTAAAATTGTTTTTGTTAAAGATTATTTAAAACAAATTGTACAAGCGTATGGGTATGTAATGAATAAAAGAAATTTTAAAGGTCAAGAAATTATAGAGCTAAAAGATATAAAAACAAAAGAAATATTACATATTACTTTTATCGACAACCTTTTTGTTGCCAGCTATACCCCTATTTTAGTTGAAAATGCATTTTTGCAAAAAGACATGGAGAACTGGCTATCGAATACTAGTTTTAAAAAAGTAAGTACAGAGATAAGCTCTAATAAATTATTTAATTTCTATATAAACTATAGACTAATAGCAAAATATACAGGTGTTTACCTTTCGGAAGAAAGCGATTTAGTAAATTCATTATCCGAAATTATAAGCTACTCCGCTTTAAATGTCAACTTCGAAGATGAACGCTTTCGTTTTACTGGATATACCAATTTACCCGATAGTATCTCATCCTATTTAAGTGCATTACAAAATGTTTCCCCCGGAAAAGCAGATGCTTTCAAAATTGCATCAGATAAAACAGCTGTTTATTTTTCGATGTGTTTCGACAATTTTGATGCTTTCTATGAAAATCTAACTCTTGAATTTTCTAAAAATAACACAAATAAATTCGAAGATTATTCAGAAAAAGTTAAAAAAATAGAAAACTACTTAAAAATTAACCTAAATGAAGATTTTTTTAGTTGGATAGGAAATGAAATTGTATTGACAAAACACAAACCCGTTTCAAACGCAAAAGAAGAAGATTTAAGTATTTTCATTCATGCAAAAAATATGGATGACGCCAAAAACGGCTTAGAAAAATTAACAACTCAGGTTAAGAAAAAATCTCCTTTAAAATTCGAAACCATAGCATATAAAGATTATACAATCAACTATCTTGATATAAAAGGATTCTTTAAGATGTTTTTCGGAAAACTTTTCGGGAAACTGACAAAGCCATATTACTGCATTATCGACAACTACGTTGTTTTCAGCAACTCCCCTTCAATATTAATGGATATTATTGATGACTACTTGAATAAAAACACATTAGAGAACAACGAAGAATTTATTTCTTTTTTAGATAATTTTGAAAAAAAATCGAACGTTAGCATATTTATTAGAATGCCTGAAATGTATTCTCATTTATATTACTACAGTAAAGCCGATAAAAGAATAGGTATTTCAAACAACAAAGATTTAATACTAAGTTTTTCTAAAGTAGGATTCCAACTTGTTTCAACAGGAACCCTTTTTAAAACATCCCTTTTAATAGAACATAATGAAGATGCTCTTTATAACGAAGAGCTTGAAAATATTGAAAACGCTGCCGAAGAGCTTTTTTTATCGGATTATGATTCATTAAAATTCAAACCTAATTTATCTTTCGAGGAATTACAAAAAGAAGGACTCATTGATATTCGTTACGACAATAACACCATTAAATACGAAGGATTTATTAATAAAGGAAACATAAACGGGTTGTTTAAAACATATTACACCAATGGAAATATAGCTAGTGAAGTGCTTTACGTGGAAGGAAAAATTAATGGGAAAGCTATTTTTTACTATGATAGTGAAGAAAAGACAATTCGGGCAGAAATGACATTCAATGAAAATGAAAAAATAGAAAATCTTTATACCGAATACTACGAAAATGGAGAAAAAAAGGCTATTTTGGAATTAGAAAACGGAATATTTGAAGGAGATGCTTCTTTTTATTACGACAGTGGCATTCTTAAAATGGAAGGCTCCTATAAAAACGGCGAAAAGAAAGGAAAATGGAAATATTATACCGAAGACGGAAATATTTTAGATAAAGAAACCTGGAAAAAAGGACAACAGAAAAAAAGGGTAAGCAATGAATCAGAATAATATAAAATGGCCTTCTATCTTCCTGCTCATATTAGCTGGAGTATGGCTATTAGCTTCCGTTGAAGGGGTTTATTATATTATTAAGGTGAAGAATAAAAATGATTCTATATCCATATCCCATCAAATAAAACCACTCTTATATGACTCAACAAAAGTTATTGATCAGCTTAAATACTATGTAAACGAGCTTGCTACCAACGACTCTATGCAACATGGTTCTTTCGGATTTTGTTTAGTTACAGCAGATAGCGGGAAAATAATATTGGAACAAAACAGTGATATTAGCTTAGTTCCTGCATCTGCATTAAAAATGGTTACTACTGGCCTTGCTTTAAAAATAGCAGGTACCGGGTTTTCTTTTAGAACAACACTTCAATATTCAGGAACTATTAATCCTTCAACTCGTACATTAAATGTGAATATTTATATACGAGGTTCCGGAGACCCAACCTTGGGGTCGGTCGAATACGGGACAAACACCTATTCTACTATATTAAAACGATGGTTTACGTCTATTCATGCGTTAGGTATTGATTCAATTAATGGAGCCATTATTGCCGATGATGAAATATTCGATTATGATCTTGTTCCCGGAGGTTGGGCATGGGAAGATGTTGAAATGAGCTATGGCGCACCTCCGTCGGGTTTATCGTTTCGCGATAATTTATATGACATCCAAGTAAGAATTACCAAAAACACAATACAAGCTAAGGTTGAACCATATATTCCGGGTTTACTAACAAAAAATTCGATAATATATAATCCAAAAATATACAACAGTTATGTTTTTGCAGCAGGGCCGCCATTTATTAGTGAGCGCTTATTACGAGGGGAAATAAAATATGCCGGAACATATAAAGCCCCTATGCCCGATCCGGCCTATTTCTGTGCGTATTCCCTTTACTCTTATCTTAAAAATAATGGTATTAATGTAAGTGATTCAGCAAACACGATAAGAAAAACAAAAATTAAAAACACCTATTCAAATCCAGAGCGAAAAACTATTTCTACCACCTACTCCACTTCGCTATCAGAAATTGTTTATCGTACAAACCATTTAAGTCAGAATATGTATGCTGAAACATTATTAAAATTAATTGCTGTAATGAAAAAAACAGCTGGAACAACCATTGCTGGAGTAAAAGAAGTAAACAATTACTGGAAGGATAGAAATATTGATTTAAGAGGCTTTCATATGGTTGACGGGAGTGGCTTATCGCGAGCAAATTCAGTAACAGCAAAACAACTCACTCATTTTCTAGTTGCTTTTCACAACGATTCAGCCATATTTAGCAGCTTTTATCGGTCGCTCCCTATTTATGGAACCTATGTAAACGGAGCGAAGCCAAGAACTATTTCAGCATTAAACATTCATGCTAAAGGGGGATATATGAGTCGTGTAAGAAGTTTAACAGGCTATGCTTATAATAAAAATGGGAAGCTACTCGCTTTTACCATAATTATTAACAATTCCGAATTTAAAGGGTTTACTTTAATGGAAAGGATAGATCGAATTTTAACATTAATCTCGAAATTAGAATAAATTCATTTGATTTTCACCCTCATCCTTATTATCTTCGGGCATTTCATCCATTTCAAGCGTATCATCATCAAAATCGAATAATTTTAATTGATTTTTACTTATCAATTTATCATCATCTAAATCGTAATTATTTAGGATGAAATCTTTTAATGCTTGTTTAATAAATTTATTATGTGTTAATTCATGGGAGGAACAATACCTTTCAATAATTTTATATTGACGGTAACTTAACCGAATTGTTATTTTCTTCGATTTAACGGTACGTTTAGGTTTCTTTTTGGCCATGAATAAAAAATAAATTAGTTACATGACTGGTCCATTTTTTTAATTTTCGTTATATCAAATCCTTTAATTTTTATTCGTTATTTCTAATTATTTCTTTCATGTCTGTTATTATTTTTTTAGCTAAATGCTCTGCTTTAGTCATGGAATCGCTTTCGGAATAAATTCGAATAATAGCTTCTGTGTTTGATTTTCGTAGATGAACCCATTCTTTATCGAAATCTATTCTTACCCCATCGATAGTTGTAACCGGATGTTTTTTATATTTTTCTTTTATTTTTATTAGAATTTGAT
>DAOLWT010000191.1:0-4422 GCA_035421345.1 Bacteroidales bacterium | reverse complement strand
GACAAGCATCAATAAAAACGGCTGTATTGTCTAATTTCTGACTTTGTGTTAAAATGGTTGTGGGTTTCTCTTGTTTTGTTGTTCTGCATGAAACAATAAAAAAAGAAATACAAACCAAAAGTCCTATTATTTTTTTAAAATTCATTCTTTTAGCTAATTACAGTAAAATCGCCTATGCTTACTTCTTTTTTCCCTCCAAAATATTCAACATTATTTCCAATCATGGAGTTATCAATATTAACGCACGCTATTTTTGTATTGGTTTGAATAATACTATTTGTTATTACAGAATAATCTATGGTAGAATAATCTCCTATAGATACATGGGGTCCTATAATTGCATTTTTTATCTTTACGTTTTTACCAATAAAACAAGGTTGTATAATAATAGCATTTTCAATAATAGCTGAAGAATCGGTAAGGTTGTCCTTTTTATGGTATTCCAGTATGCGTTGATTCGTATAAACCGTTGCATTTTTATTCCCGCAATCGAGCCATTCTATTACTTTTCCGGTATAAAAACGGGTATTTTTTTTCTTCATATTTTCGAGTGCATCTGTTAGCTGAAACTCCCCGTTTTTCTGAAGATTGTTATCAATTAAATATTGCAGTTCCTTTTGTAAATATGCTCCGTCTTTAAAATAATAAATTCCGATGATAGCTAAATCCGAAACGAATGTATTGGGTTTCTCGATAAAATCGGTAATAATTTCTTGTTTGTCTATCTTAACTACGCCAAAGGCACTTGGGTCTTTCACTTTATGAACCCATATAATTCCATCACGAGAATCATCAAGTTTAAAATCGGCTTTAAACAAGGTATCTGCAAAGGCAACAATTACTTTTCCGTTTAAGGCTTCCTTCGCACATAAAACGGCATGAGCCGTACCTAAAGGTGATTCTTGATAATAGATACTTCCTTTTGCTCCTACATTAGATGCTATTGTAAGGAGTTTTTCTTCTGCTTCTTTCCCAAAATCACCAATTACAAACGCTATTTCTTCTACTTTTTCCTCGCAAACAGCAGAAATATCTTCTACTAAACGTTGTACAATTGGCTTTCCTGCTATACTTATAAGTGGTTTAGGAATTGTAAGCGTATGTGGTCGCATGCGCTTTCCCATTCCGGCCATGGGTATTATAATCTTCATATTTTTTTCTTTAACGTTATTTTATTTCTATTTGAATAACCCTATAAACGTTCAACTTCCTATATTATTTTGTACCAGTATGCCCAAACCCACCGGCTCCTCTTTCTGTTTCCGTTAACGTATCAACTTGCTCAAATTCTGCTCTTTCGTGTTTGGCAATTATAATTTGTGCAATTCGTTCTCCGTCTTCTATAATAAATTCTTCATTCGATAAATTAATCAAAATGACTTTAATTTCGCCTCTGTAGTCTGCATCAATGGTACCGGGTGTATTTAAAACAGTAACTCCTTTTTTAAAGGCTAATCCGCTCCGCGGACGAACTTGTGCCTCGTAACCCACTGGTAATTCAATAAATAAGCCGGTTGAAACCAAGGTTCTTTCTAATGGTTTTATTGCAATGGGTTTCTCCAGATTAGCTCTTATATCCATTCCTGCAGAATGAATGGTTTCATACGAAGGCAATGAATGTTTTGATTGATTAACGATTTTTATTTGCATCTTTTTTTCAAAATTACGAAATTCAGAAGATTTCTATTTTATATATTTTTTTGTTTTAATATTTTAAAAGGTTTTTCCAAAAATACAACGATGCTTATAAATAATAATAAAAGAATTGTATTAAATACAAACATCAATATGTTATTATCCGGTTTTACAAAAATACTTATTCCGTATAAAGCGATAGAAGTCCCTATATATAAAAGAATACGAGCAATAGCATATGGAATAGGATATTTTTTTTGTCCGTAGAAAAATGAAATCAACATCATAAAAGCATAACAAATAAATGTAGCCCATGCTGAACCCATATACCCTATTATAGGAATCCACCAGCAATTAAGAATAATGGTAATAACCGCTCCTGATATAGAAATAACAGCTCCAAAATTGGTTTTATCGGTTAATTTATACCAAATAGAAAGATTATAATAAATACCCAGAAACATGTTTGCCATTAATAAAATGGGCACAACGGGAAGTCCTTCGTAATATTTTTCTCCAACAAAATATTTTACTATATCAATATACATCATTACTGCCAAAAAAATAAACGAACAAATTATAACAAAATATTTCATTACTAACGCATACGTTTGTTTGGCATCATGATCGTTGGCTTTTGCAAAAAAGAAAGGGTCGGCAGCAAAACGAAAAGCCTGAATAAATAAGGTCATAATAATAGAAATTTTATAACAAGCTCCATATATTCCAACCTGACTTAATGCTATGTTTTCGGGAAGTAAATATTTAAGAAAAATTCGATCCATGGTTTCGTTTACTATTCCGGCTAGGCCAACAATCAATAAAGGGAGTGAATACTGAATCATTTTTTTCCATAAAACAAAATCGAAACGTGCCTTTATTTTAACCATATCGGGCAACAACAAAAGAACTACGATTGAACTGGAAATTAAATTGGAAATAAAAACATAGCCCACTCCTATTCTTCCTTTATACACAATATCAATAAATTCGGGCATAATGGAATGTTTTAGCATATATGGGCAAAGCAGAATAAAAAATAAATTAAGAAGAATATTAACGATTATTCCAATCAATTTAACGGAAGCAAACCTAACTGCTTTGTTCTTCGCTCTTAGTCGTGCAAATGGAATAGTAGATATGGCATCTAATGCAATAATTAAAGCAAACCAAATAACATATTCGCTGTTTTCCGGATATCGTAACACATTCGCAATAGGTTGTGCAAAAAGAATTGCACCAATAATAAAAAAAAGCGATGTTGTTAAAAGTGAAATAAGCGATGTGGAATAAACCTTTTCTTTATTCTCTTCTTTGGAAGTAAAACGAAAAAAACCCGTTTCAAAACCGTATGTTAAAACAACAATTAGTAAAGAAACATAAGCATACATTTCATTTACTGTTCCGTATTCAGAGGGAAGAAAAACGCGGGTATACAGCGGAACCAGCAAATAAGAGATTACCCTCCCTACAATGCTGCTCAACCCATAAATGGCGGTTTGTCCGGCTAATTGTTTAATTTGACTCAATTGATTAAAAATTTATCAAAATTATATAATTAATCGATAGCCGGTAATTTTACAAAAAATGTAGTTCCTATTCCTGTTTCCGATTCGAACCATATTTTTCCTTTATAATTTTCTACAATATTACGTACCATGGCTAATCCTAATCCCATTCCTCCTGTTTTTGTAGTAAAATTAGGAGAAAATATTTTTTCTTTTTGTTCGTTCGCTATGCCAACGCCATTATCTTTTATTTCTATAACATATTGCAATTCTTCTTTTTTTATTCCAATCTCAATCATCCCATTTTCTAATGAACTTATGGCTTGCACAGAATTTTTTATAAGATTATTAAATATGCGTATGAGTTGGGTTTTATCGGCTAAAACTTCCCATTTACCAAGTTCCGGTTTATTAAAATAAATGTTTTGTTTATTCTCCCTGTACAATTCTACTGCATTTTCAATAATTTGAATTAAATCTATGGGCTCATCAATGGTTTTCGGTAATTTGGAAAAATCAGAGAACTCCGAGGCAATATTACTTAATGATTCTATTTGTTCAATCATGGTTTTAGAAAACTTCTCAAATCGTTTTTCCCAATCTGGTGTTTTTTCATCCCATGCTTTTTTTAAATGCTGAACACTTAATTTCATGGGGGTAAGCGGATTCTTTATTTCATGTGCTATTTGTTTTGCCATTTCACGCCAAGCACTTTCTCGCTCCGATTTGGCAAGCATTTCGGCACTAACTGCTAATTCGTCAATAACTCGGTTATAATCATCAATTAAGCCTCCTATTTCATCATTCTTTTTCCAACTAATTTTTTCGTTCTTTTTTCCTAGTTTTAAACGACTTAATTTCTCCTGAATCAACTTCATGGGCAAAGTTATATAATTAGACACTAAAAGCGCTATAATAACAGCTAATGCAGTTAAAACGACATTTATATTTATAAATGCAACCAAAAAAGCAGCTACTTCTTTCCTTAATTCGCTTTGTTTGGCAAAATACGGAAGATTAATATATCCAGTAAGCTCATTTTCATTATTTCTGAAAGGAATATAGGCCGAAATAAAATTTAATTTCCCAATACTTTCTTCATGTATATATACTGTTTTATTATTAATAGACAGTTCATTAAATGCGTTTGCATTCATTTTTCTCGACAACATTCCTTCGTCGAAAACCTGTGGTCGCGATGATGATAAAAGAATACCCCCGGGCGTGTAAATGTTAATATCGGTGAAAATAACATTCGAATACTTGGTTAATATATACG
>DAOLWT010000190.1:0-4445 GCA_035421345.1 Bacteroidales bacterium | reverse complement strand
CAATTTATAATTAATAAATCATCAAGCGCGTCTACCTCCCGATAGCTATCGGGGCCGCCATTCGGGCAATTAATTAGATTGTCAGAATTAGATGAAAAATAGGTCAATTATAATATTTATTTATTTTTCGGCATCTGCAAAATAACTCAGATAAGGGTGCCCAGGACAAGACTCGAACTTGCATGCCCTTTCAGGCGCCAGCCCCTCAAGCTGGTATGTCTACCAATTCCACCACCTGGGCAAATTAAATAAAGAACAAATTGTGTTAAGTGTTATTATTAACAAAACAGGAAGATTTCGTGTTTTGTATAATTTTGTGCAAATGTATAATTTTTCTTTTTATTTTTACCAAAATACTTCAAAAATCAGATAAATTATGTTTACAAAAGAAGATCAAAATCAAATAAAAAATAAAGGGATTTCGCCCGATAATGTTGTTGCACAGATTAAATTTTTTGAAAACGGATTTCCATTTGTAAACATATTTCAAGCGGCTCAAATAGAAAATAGAGGTGTTTTAAGTCTAAATCCAACGGAAATAAAACGCTTAAGCGCTGTTTTTGATCAATATAAGCAAGGTAAAACAATTTTAAAGTTTGTCCCTGCTTCCGGTGCTGCAAGTCGTATGTTTAAACAGTTGTTTTCTTTTAAAGAAAGTTACGATGCTTCGGAAACAGCATATAATAATTATTTAAATGATACCGGATTTAATTCGGCCTTTAAGTTTATCAACGAAATTCAACATTTCTCTTTTTACAATGACTTAAAAGAAATTCTAAATAAGCATCAGCTCGACATCGATGCACTTATTAAAAACAAAGATTTTAATCCTATTATTGATTTTTTATTGTCAGAAAAAGGACTTCAGTATGCCTTGTTGCCAAAAGGATTGTTGAAATTTCATTCCTATGGTGACTACTCACGTACCGCATTCGAAGAGCATTTGGTAGAAGCTTTTTATTATGCATTAAATGATGATGGAAATGCGCATATTCATTTTACGGTATCTCCAGAACATTTAGAAAAATTTAATTCGCATTTAGCATATGTTAAAAATAGATATGAAAATGAATTTAAAATTAAATATCAGATTCAATTCTCTATACAAAAAGAATCTACCGATACCATTGCAGTAGATATTGAAAATAAACCTTTTAGGGACTCCGATGGAAGTCTTTTATTCCGTCCGGCCGGACATGGTGCGTTGATTGATAATTTAAATGAACTGGATTGCGATATCGTTTTTATTAAGAATATAGATAACATTGTCCCCGACCGACTTAAGCCAGAAACGATCTTATATAAAAAAGCATTAGCTGCTTATTTAATGGAGGTTCAAACAATGCTGCATAAATATTTACATCTGTTAAACTCCGAAAAAATAAATGAAGCTACTATTGCTGAAATGGTCGATTTTGCTAAAGATTATTTACATATGGCAACTGACAATATCGACAAACAACAACTCCCTGAATATTTAAAAACAAAATTTAACAGGCCCATCCGTGTTTGTGGTATGGTAAAAAATGAGGGAGAACCTGGCGGGGGTCCATTTTGGGTAAAAAATAAAAATAACGAAATATCTTTACAAATTGTGGAATCGTCGCAAATAGATTTAAGCAATACACAGCAAAAAGAGATTGTTAGCCGATCAACACATTTTAATCCGGTCGACTTAGTTTGTGGTATTAAAGATTATTGCGGGAATAAATTTGATTTAAAAAAGTATGTTGATAACGATACCGGCTTTATTTCTATTAAATCGAAAAATGGAAAAGAGTTAAAAGCAATGGAGCTCCCCGGTTTATGGAATGGAGCCATGGCCGATTGGATAACAATTTTTGTTGAAGTTCCAATTATTACGTTTAATCCGGTAAAAACCATCAACGATTTATTAAGAAAAGAACATCAGTAATTCTTAATATTGCTTCCCCATTAGCACCTTCGATGGCGCAAATGCAGGGAAATTAATACCGATTGCATATATGTTATATCTCGGTATACCGTATTTGTTGACTTCTGAATTCTGTGAGTAGATCGAAGTTTTTTATTCATAGCACTAATCCTAACTTCTACTACCTTAGCCTAATTTTTTTCTCTTTTATTCTCTGTGAAATTAATAGAGATATAGTTTTCACAGAGGTTTGGTGTGTTACTATTCACTCATTCACTCATTCACTCATTCAATCAATCACTCATTCACTCATTCAATCATTCATTCATTCTTTCATTCTTTCATTCATTCTTTCTTACTTCCCTTCATCTTTCTTTAACTTCCATTCAATAAACGCCTGTAGTTGATCGACACTTAATTTTTTGGCAATAATTTTTTTGTCTTTATCGAGTAGATACATTACAGGAGTACTACTTATATCGTAAATGGTATGATAAGCGGTCGTGTTTTGAATATCCATTACATTAATCCATTTCATTTTATTCTCTTTCACATATTTCTTCCATCTTACAACATCGTTATCTGCGCATAAAGCAAAAACTTCAATATTCTTTGTTTTAATGCTATCGTAATAAGAAACGAGTTTAGGGAGTTCTTTCTGACAATGTCCGCAGGTAGGATCCCAGAAATATAAAATAGTATATGTAGCATCTACATTATATAAAGTTAAAAAAACATTGTTGGTGTCTTGTGCTGTAAGATTAGGTGCTCGTGTACCTATGAGTAAATTTTTCAGAATTTTTGCACGACTATTTATTTTTTCTAGGTTCGTTGCATTCACCCAATAAGCCTCATTAGTAATATAATATTTTTCGACCATGTGTACAAAAATAGCATCAAAGCCCATAATATTCGATGTTTCCGACCAGTTGGTAAGATACCAAACAACATATTTAAAAACTTCTTTATTCTTTCGGGCTTTTTCCACCACCATATCCGCCTCTTTAATAATGCTGTCGGGTATTTGAATAACCACCGATGTAAAATACTGTTTCAGTTTATTGTGAAAAACGCCGGGAGTCCGAAGAAGTCGTTCATCAGAAAAATCAATATGGTCGAAGAAATGTTGTTTAAAATAAGTGTAAGCAAACGTAGAATCTTTTGCTCCATTCGGTAATATAGGTGCTTCGGGTATTTCGAGTTCATAAGAAGTGTTGAAAATAACAGATAAGAACGATTCAGGGTACTTTTTAATAAAGGCTAATTTGTAGTTTTTAACATCTTCATCAATTTTATTTAGTTCTTCTTTAATAATTTTTATAGAGTCATCTTGTTCTTTAAGTTTGGAAAGCTGCTCTTTTAGGGGTTCTGTCTCTTTTTGTTTTTTAGTAATAAATTTCAGATAGTCGAAAAATAAGGTGTTTTCGTTCGAACCTTTAATAATAATATGTTCTGTTAAGCCAGTAGTATCGCATTCTAAATAAAAGTTTTGTTCTTTATCGATAATAATTTCGAAATATTTTTTGGAAGGGAAAATAATAAGATATAATCCGCCGGGAAGTGCATTTTCTCCGGAAAAAACGCCAATTCCTTTTGAGTCAAGCAAGGTAGTGTCTTTAATATACGGTTTGTCGCCATAGTAATTCCCAAGATAACAAACGGTATCGCTTAAGCCATTAATTTTAACTTTAATCTGATAAGCTGGTTTTCCTTCCGAAAGTAGAAAGGAAACAACGAATGCAAAGAGTAATATTATTTTTTTTAGCATAAGATTAAATCTTTTAAAATACAAATTTATGAAAACATTGATTTGTATGATAAAGTTAAACTATTAAATTTTGTTAAAACCAAATTATATTAATTTGTTTTTTTATTTCACAGAGCTGCACTGAGAAAAAACGGAGGCTCACAGAGAAGTAATGGTAATAAGTGTATTTTAATGTAGAGCACACTTAGGCTACTCTGTCTGACCCATCTTTCCTTTCTCAACTCTCCCTCTCACTCTCACTCTGATTTTCGGAGGCTGTCTCGAAGTGGGACCACTCGTAGAAAAGGTTTAATAGTAATAATTGTTTTTTATATTTACTTTTTGTCTTGATACAAAAAGTAACAAAAAAATCAAGACGAATCGAAGCTTCAGCGCTCTCTGAAATTTTAAAAGAATTTTTTAGCAAAGTAACAGCCCACTTGAAATAGCGGGCTGCTTTGCATAAATTCTAATTAAAATTTTATTCACGCTTGCCCTGACCTCGCCGATTCGTCTGGCTTTCGCGCATTTAACTAATTTTTAGAAGTTCTATAAAAAATAATTATTTGATGAGATTAAATTAAAATAGTATCCTTGAAAAAAACGAATAAACTAATTTTTAAACAATTCGATATTAAGCATTTATAAAATACGTCAATGGTAGGAGTATGACGAAGTAGGCTGTCTCGAAGTGTGACCACTCGTTGAAAAGGGTTAATTAGACTATTTTTATTCCTAGTACCAATTCTATATTCCTACTTCTTTCCGGTTTCTTAACCTTATACCAAATTACATAATTTCCTT